>JANLOW010000287.1:0-3034 GCA_031366785.1 Bacteroidota bacterium
GGATCAACAAATAATCCTGCGGCAGCAGATATTACGAAGTAGCCGTGTGCAACGCGTCTTTCAAAGATGGAACCTTCAAGTGATGTTTCATCCATGTGTGCATAGAAATGATCTCCGCTTATTCCTGCGAAGTTTACAACATCTGCTTCAGTAATTGTACGTTTATGAGTAATTAAGGTATCTCCAACTTGAATTTCTTCAAAATATTTTCGGAAAGGATGAATCACGTCTTCTTTAATAGCAGCTCCGGGGAGGTAAGTATTAAATATTTTCGTTAGAGTAGTAGGCGACCCTTGCAAAGCAGTTCGTTGCATGTAGTGATAAACTCCTCGTATACCACCCATTTCTTCACCACCACCGGCACGTCCCGGACCACCATGTACTAAATGTGGAAGCGGAGAACCATGTCCTGTCGATTCCGGTGCACAATCTTTATTAATAATAACCATTCGGCCATGCATACATGCAGATCCTAATACGATATCTTTTGCAAAAACGTTATCAGCAGTGAATATCGATCCGACTAAGCTTCCTTTTCCCATTTTAGCAAGTTCTGCAGCTTCATGAGCAGAACGGTAAGGCATAACAGTACTAACCGGTCCGAATGCTTCTATCGAATGTGCTTCTGTTGTCTTCATAGGATCTTTGCAATACAATAGCATCGAAGAAATAAATGATCCTCTTTCGCTATCAGCACCAATTACATTGACCTGGTCGAGATCGCCATAAACAACATCGCACGTATTCATTAATTGCCTCACTTTTTCCTTCACATCTTTTACTTGTGCTTTACTTGCCAATGGTCCCATTCGAACACCTTCTACTGCAGGGTCACCAATGACAGTTCCTTTAAGTCTTTCACTGAGAGATTTTATAACTTCCTGGGCAAGATTTTCAGGAACAATGGCCCGGCGAATGGCTGTACATTTTTGTCCTGCTTTAACAGTCATTTCTTTTGCGACTTCTTTAATAAAGAGTTTGAATTCTTCAGTATCAGGAGTAGCATCAGGACCTAGTATGCAACAATTCAATGAATCCGCTTCCATATTAAAACGGACTGAATTATTTAAAACGGCAGGATGACTTTTTAGAAGCCTGCCCGTTTGTGCAGAACCTGTAAAAGTTATAACATCCTGGCAGGTTAGATGATCAAACATATCACCGACAGAGCCACAGATTAATTGCAGTGCACCTTCGGGTAAAATACCGGAAGAAATAATATCGCGTGTAACTAATTCAGTCAGATATGAAGTTGAAGTCGCTGGTTTTACGATAGCAGGAACGCCGGCAAGAAAATTTACGGCAATTTTTTCAAGCATACCCCAAACCGGGAAATTGAAAGCATTAATATGAATGGCAATTCCTTCAAGCGGAACACATATATGATGACCGACAAAAGTTCCTGTTTTGGAAATCATTTCCATATTACCATCCATGTAAAAAGGTTCATCGGGAAGTTCACGACGGCCTTTACTGGCATAGACGAATAAATTTCCAATACCGCCGTCAATATCAATCCAGGAATCGGCTTTGGTAGCTCCAGTTGAAGCTGAAAGTGTGTAGTAATTTTTTTTCTTTTCGTTTAAAAATAAGGCAAGTGCCTTAAGCATACGGGCGCGTTCATGGAAGGTCATTTTCCGAAGTTTCGGTCCGCCCGTTCTCCGGCCATATTCTAAAGCAGCGCCAAAATCGATACCTTGGCTGGTAGACATAAATAGCTTATCACCTGACACAGCATGAAATAATGCAGTTCCAGAGCCATCTCCCTCGATCCAACGTCCGAGAGTATAATTTTTAAGCTTTTCAATCATATTGTAAAATAAAAAACAGAATTTTAAGAGTGAACATGCCTAATCAGGTGATTAAAAATCGCCGGCTTGCCCGCCCTGAGACTCAATTTCAATGAATTAAGAATTTAGGCCTTTATTATAAGTAATAAGGAAAATGGTTATTACAAAGATAGGATATCTTGCTTTAATATCAAGATTTATCAACCAAAGTTTATAATATATTCACTTAATTTTCAACTTTCTATCAAACTTTTTGGGATTGTAAAAATATCTGTTCTAATTTTCTACCATCGTCTTGTATTTTACCGAAAAATCTCTACATTTGCAGCCCATTAAAAAAAAGAAACAAGAGATAAGAATCAAAAACAAGACAGAAGTTAAGACGCTGTCAAAAATCTTGATTCTTGGTTCTTGACTCTTAATTCTCTAATTTAAAATTCTCCGTTATTATGTTAAATCAATATGAGGTGGTATTTATCATAACGCCTGTTCTTTCGGAGGAACAGATGATGGATACAGTCACCAAATTCAAGAAAATCCTCTCCACTGAAGGTGGATCCGAAATTGTTCATGAGAACAACTGGGGATTACGCAAACTGGCTTATCCGATCCAGAAAAAAAACACGGGATTTTATTATCTGATTGAGTTTAAGGCGGAAGGTGAGCTTATTAATAAGCTTGAAACCGAATTTAAACGCGATGAAAGAGTTTTGCGCTTTCTCACTATCAGGTTAGACAAACATGCAATTGCTTACGCTGAGAAGAAGCGTAAGAATGCTGCTTTGAAAAAAGAAGAAGAAAAAATTGTCGCTTAACTAAGAAAACATGGCACTAGGAAACGAAGTACGTTATCTCAACCCGCCTGCGGTTGACACGACTAAAAAGAAATACTGCCGCTTTAAAAAGAATGGCATAAAGTATATCGATTACAAGGATGCAACTTTTTTAATGAAGTTTGTAAATGAACAAGGAAAGGTTCTTCCGCGTCGTCTTACAGGAACTTCTTTAAAATTTCAGCGCAAGATTGGCCAAGCAATTAAAAGATGCCGCCACCTTTCTTTGATGCCTTATGTATCTGATTTATTAAAATAAAGAGGAAAGAAGATGGATGTTATATTAAAACAAGACATGGATAATCTCGGCTATGCCGATGAGATCGTAAAAGTTCGTGCAGGTTATGCAAGGAATTTTCTTATCCCGCGCGGACTTGCAACTATTGCAAGTGAATCTAACCGTAAGATGCT
>JANLOW010000321.1:0-3707 GCA_031366785.1 Bacteroidota bacterium
TTCGAATAATTTCTATACATTCTCTCAACTGAGATTCATTAATAATTAAAGGAGGAGCAAAACGGATAATATCACCATGTGTTGGTTTTGCAAGTAGGCCATTTTCTTTCAGAGCAAGACAAACATCCCATGCATTTTTACCATTTTTAGGTTTTATAACCATGGCACAAAAAAGTCCTTTGCCACGAACAAGAATAATATGATCGTTTTTAATTTTTTTTAATTCTGTTAAAAGAATTTTTCCCAATCGCTCGGCATTTTCAGCAAGTCTTTCATCGACTAAAACTTTTAAGGCTGCAATAGCAACTTTGGCAGCCAGAGGATTTCCTCCATAAGTGCTTCCATGTTCTCCGGGTTTAATACAAAGCATGATTTCATCGTTAGCAAGTATCGCTGAAACAGGCAGCAGTCCACCGGATAAAGCTTTTCCTAAAATTAAAATATCTGCATGCACATTTTCATAATCGCAGGCAAGCATTTTTCCAGTGCGTCCTAAGCCCGATTGAATTTCATCGGCAATGAATAAAACATTTTTATTCTTACATAGATCAAATGCCTTGGAAAGATAACCTTCATCGGGAATAATTACTCCTGCTTCGCCTTGAATAGGTTCAATAAGAAAGCCGGCAATCAATTCATCTTTTAATGCTTCTTCAAGTGCAGGGATATTGTTGTATGGTATTTTTACAAATCCCGGTGTATAGGGTCCATATTTACTGTATGAATCAGGATCTGTAGATGCTGATATTATTGTAATCGTTCTTCCATGGAAGTTTCCGTCGCAAACAATAATTTTAGCCTGTCCATCAGGAATTCCTTTTTTCATATAAGCCCAGCGACGAGCTAATTTCATTGCAGTCTCCACTCCTTCTGCACCTGTATTCATTGGAAGAACCTTATCGTAACCAAAAAGCTCTGTAATATATTTTTCGTATTCGCCCAGACAATTATTATAAAAAGCACGGGAAGTGAGCGAAAGTTTTTTAACCTGATCAATTAAAGCGGCCACAATTTTTGGATGATTGTGTCCTTGATTTAAAGCTGAATAGGCTGAAAGAAAATCAAAATATTTTTTCCCTTCCACATCCCAAACATAAATGCCTTCACCCCTTTCAAGAACGACAGGCAATGGATGATAATTATGTGCTCCATGAACGTCTTCAAGTTCAATAGATAATTCGCTTAGATTTTTTACTGAATTTACGGTTTTCATAATCGAAAGTAGGCTACAAAAATAGGTAATTTAGGTGGTAAGACCTTGGGTAACTGAAAAAATTAACTGAATAGAAATCGTATTTTCTGGTTTTTAGGCAGTAGTTATAATAGTTTACTCTAACGAATGTTTTAATTTATAAGTTTTGATGTTTTCGCTTTATTTAAGAAATGTACATATTCATTGCCTGTTGAATTAACTCACAGGATTCTTTCTGAAATCGTTTTCAAGCAGGACGGCTTGAGTAAGAAAGGCACAGGTTCCCTACTGGATGACAATTCATGTGATTAGTAATTAGAAGCAACTCACAGGATTCTTTCTGAATTTGTAATCAAGCAGCAAGGTTTGAGGAAGAAAGTCACAAGATCCCTTCTGGATGACAATTCATGTGATTAGTTCTGAGAAGCAACTCACAGGATTCTTTCTGAATTATCTCTCATCTAATCACCTTATTAAAAAGGTTGCAAAAAAATATATTCATTTTCATTTTTGGTGAATGCTTTACTATGTATATATATCTACCAATAGTGTTAAAAATGTTTTTTATACGGGGATGACTGGCAATCTTAGAAACCGAATGAGGCAGCATAGGCTTGATAAGGGAAAATGGAAACATTTTGCAGGTAGATATTATTGTCATAAGCTTATTTATTTTGAAGTTTATGAATATGTTCAGGAAGCAATCGATAGAGAAAAGTTTATTAAAAATTTAAGTCGTGAAAAAAAGATTGAATTAATAAAAACAAAAAATCCGGATATGGTCTTTTATTGCATATGGTAAAAAAATACTTTGATTGTAATAAATCGCAACAGACTTGTCGATGAAGGTTATTTTTAACTCAATTATTACCGTATTTTTTGAATATAAAAATTGTAATGGTTTTTCATTTTGATTTTATTAATTATTCGTTATTTTTAGCTCATGTTTTGTGTATTAATAATTCCAAAATCAACAAGTGGACTCATAATCTTTCCTTATTTTCGCTTTTAGATGATACAAAAGGGCAGTATAATTGAAAATGTCGAAATTACAGGAATTGGTGCTGAGGGTAAAGCTATTGGCCGTGTTGATAATTTTGTAATTTTTGTTGAAGATGCTGTTCCGGGTGATTTTACCGATGTACTTATTTATAGAAAAAAGAAAAATTATGCGGAAGGTCGCTCAGTAAATATACGAATTCCATCACCTGATCGAGTGGATCCTTTCTGTGAGCATTTTGGAGTATGTGGCGGCTGCAAATGGCAGCATCTTTCGTATGAAAAACAACTTGTATTTAAACAACAAAATATTGCTGATGCTTTGGAAAGAATTGGGAAACTGGAACTACCCGCCTTACTTCCGATAATTGGATCCGCAAAAACACAGCATTACCGTAATAAATTGGAATATACATTTTCAAACAGGTCATGGCTTACGAGAAAAGAATTATCAGACGGAGACTCTAAAGAAATGCCGGCTCTTGGTTTTCACGTGCCTTTACGGTTTGATAAAATACTTGATATTAAAAAATGTTATCTTCAGGATGATCTCTCCAATGATATAAGAATTGAAGTAAGGAATTTTTGTATAGCCAATGAAATGAAATTTTTTGATCTCATTAGTCAGGAAGGCGGAATGAGAAACCTTATTATCAGAAATTCTTCGGTCGGTGAATGGATGGTAATTGTTGTATTTCATTCTGAAGATGAAGCAAACAGGAATAAACTTCTTAACCATTTAAAAGATAAGTTTACTTTTATTACATCGCTTTTATTCATCGTTAATACCAAAAAGAATGATACCATCTTCGATTTAGAAATTCAACTTTATCACGGAAAAGAATATATAGTTGAAATAATGGAAAAACTTTCTTACCGTATAAGTGCTAAATCTTTTTATCAGACAAATTCTTATCAGGCCTATGAATTATATAAGGTAGTAAGAAATTTTGCTCAGCTTACAGGAACAGAAAACATATTCGATCTTTATACGGGTACTGGAACGATTGCTACCTTCCTATCCGGCAATGCAAGGCAAGTAAGTGGTATTGATTACATAGAAGATGCCATTCGTGATGCCCGTCAGAATGCCATTGATAATAATATCAGAAATATTTCTTTTTTTGCTGGAGATATTAAAGATGTATTAAATGATGATTTCATAAATAAAAATGGAAGACCGGACGTTATAGTAACAGATCCACCACGAGCAGGTATGCATGAAGATGTGATTAAGTCAATTCGTAAAGCCTCACCGGAAAAAATAGTTTATGTTAGTTGTAATCCATCAACACAAGCAAGGGATTTGCAACTTCTGAGTGATGATTTTCGTATTGAAAAAATTCAACCGGTTGATATGTTTCCGCATACTTCACATGTAGAAAATGTGACTCTTCTAGTAAAAAAGTAAATTTAAAATGAAAACAGGAATTCCAATTTTAATCATGTTTTTATTTTTCGTTGGTATAGAAGCAAATGGTCAGCAAAATTCGCCAGAAGCTGAACCTGTCGACAA
>JANLOW010000388.1:0-2636 GCA_031366785.1 Bacteroidota bacterium
CCATCAAAAATTTTAAAATTCAGATCTTCTATTTTTTCAAATTCACTTCTTGATAATAAGTATTCAAACTCCAATTCGTGAAGTCTTCTGCCGTAGTCACTAATTTTTTGTGATACTTCATTACCCATTATTCTAAGATTACCTGAACCTTTTAATTGTTCAATGGTTGTATTATTGGAAGTAAAATTGTAAACAGCCGTAGCGAACGATGAATAATAATATAGCATACCATTGTTTATTTTACGTTGGGCTTTTTCCCTGCTGAATAGGCAAAAAGTATCGAGTTTGCCGACAACTTCAGTGTTATCTGTAATTATTTTGGATAAGTTCTGTGTATCTTTCTTGAGTTCTTCAAATAGATTAAATGCATATTCTTTTGCACGTTGGTGTTCAACCATATGTTCACGTTGGTTTTCTGCCATAAATCCGGCGAAAATTGCCAGGAATAACATTAGAAATTCCCAGAGATAATGCGTCCATTTTTTCCTTTGAGTATGTGAATGTTGGTGAACTTCCATGTTTTGTTAGTAGTTTTTAAATGTTATTTCAAAAACAATCTTAGTACAATTAACTCACAAGTTCCCTTCTGGATGACAATTTAGGTGAATGTATAGAGAAAAAACTCGCAAGATTCTTTCTGAATTTAAATGTATGATCAACATTTGTTCAATTCATGATTTAATGATCCATTTCATAATTTTTCTCTAAATATTCTACAAGATCCTTCGCGCTTTTCTTAATGCCATCTTCAGATCTTAGAATAGACCTGCGGGAACCATTTATTTGCACTATAAAAAATCCAAGTTCTTTTAATAACTCAATGTCATAAGTTCGCAATTCGGGATGAATCAATGTTCTTCTGATTGATCCATCTTCCATTTCCATTTTTCTTAATACGATAGGATCAAATATTTTAGAACCAATTATTTTATATTCTGAAAATTCATCCATATAGATTTCTTCGAGCAATCGTACGATCGGGAATTGATTATAATAAAACATTATTTTATCTGAAGTCTCAGTTTTTCGAATCAAACGGAATCCGCCTGAATTTTTTAATTGGTCAAATGTCTTTGTATTATTTAAAAGAATTCCCAATCTAGGTCCAATCCTGGCTGCATAATATATATCATCACTTTTCTCTTTAACTAGTTGGCGATCATTTATCATCGTAAGCAGACTATCCATTAGAATCAATCCACTTTTCTGTAAAGTCATATTCTGATCCAACAATTTAATATCATCCTTCAAATCAGAAACTAGTGATTTTATAAACTGTCCTTCCTTTTCCTTTTCAATTTGATGTTCCAAATAATATTCCGCCATAAATCCAAAGAAAACTGCAAGGAACAACATTAAAAATTCGTAGAAATATTGTGAGAATTTTTTCCCTGTTGAATGATGAACGTGTGGAGCGTGAGTTTCCATTAGTGATAATTTTTGATTTATTTTATTTTAGCCTGTATTCTTCCTTTAAAATGGCAAGTAGATTTCCTGCATTCTTTAATACTTCTTGTGTAGTCTTCAATAGTCCTTTATTATTATAAGATCGTAACTGACATACATTTGAATATTGAATAAAGTCTTCTTTTTTATTGCTCAATAGAGGAATTGTTCTTTGTTTAAATGAGTTTATTATTTCATTGGAGACATCATAACTCATGACTTCATCAAGATAATACGAATCAAATAATCTATTTCTTGATATTAATAATTGATTATAGATCACTCCCTGTATATCCAGACTATTCTGTAAATCTCTGCAACTCTGGTCGTAATGAGCGATGGCATTTATGACACTTTGTTTTTTAAAATACCGCAATCCACCTGAATTTTTTAATTGCTCCAATGTTGCATTTTGAAAAGCTATAGAAAAATATTTCGTTCCCCATCTACCGAAATAATACCAGGTTCCCGACGGAATTGAGTTTATTTCATTTTCATGAACCATCGCCCTAAAGGTATCAATTCGTGTGGTAGTAAATGAAATTTCAGTGATTCTTGCTTTTAACTCTACTGTATCTGCTTGTATATCTTCAAAAAGTGTTAAGGCATACTGTTCTTCTCTTTGATGATCGATAATATGTTCAAGTTCATACTCAGCCAAAAAACCGCTGAACACAGCAAGGAATAACATTAAGAATTCCCAGAAGTATCCTTTCCAGTTTTTCTTAAGGTGGGAATGTGAGTGATTGTGAACTTCCATATTTTAAGTCTTGAGTCTTGAGATTTAAGTCTTGAGATTGGTGTTGAATGTTGATTGTAGTTTTTTTTGACTTTTGTCACGATAGCCATCAGGATTTGACTTTTAACTTTTGTCTCAAGACTCACGACTCAAGACCAATAACTCAAGCCACATCCTTCAACGGTCAAACTGATATTTGCGATTAAAATATTCAAGTAGTCTCGTAGCTTGTGCTTTAAAGTCATTCAATCTTTTTATTTGTGTACCTATAACTGATCTGTACCTGAATAAATCATTGAAATATTTATTTAGTAAATCTTTGTCATCTTTGAACAAGATAGGAATTTCTTTATTGCTGCTATCTTTTCCGGCTGAAACCGGATGGAGAAATTTATTTGCTCTGAAATCATGAAGTACACTGAAAGAACTTCTTACAATATCCTGGCTGGGT
>JANLOW010000403.1:0-3934 GCA_031366785.1 Bacteroidota bacterium
GATAATTCACAGAATGGGAAATTATCGGAAAGCAATGCCGGGCTTAAAGCAAAATTTGCCTGCAATTCTCCGTCGACCATCATTCCCGGATATTTCTGTTGCAAAATTGCCACTGCATCCCTGACTTTCTGCGCCGCAGGGTCATCGGAAGATCCGAAATTGGAAAATGAGAGTAGAGCAATACGTGGTTTTACATTAAATTGTTGAACTGCCCAGGCTGTAAGTACTGTAATCTCAGCCAGGTCTTCTGCAGTCGGATTAACATTAACCGTAGTGTCAGCAAAAAACACAGGGCCTTTCTTTGTAATCATTATGTACATACCGGCAACTTTTTTAACGTCATCTTGTGTGCCGATTATTTGTAGAGCCGGACGAATAGTATCACTGTATTTTCTTGTTAATCCGGAGATCATGGCATCGGCTTCACCGGTTTCAACCATCATGGCACCATAATAATTCCTCTCATTCATGATCTTCTTGGCTTCATACAAAGTAAATCCCCTTCTCTTTCTCTTGCGGAAAAATAAGTCACCGAAAATCGAACGATTTTCTTCTTCCTGCCGTGGATCGATAACCAAAGTATCGCCAAGATCAAGGCTATTTTCCTGAATCAATCGCGCAATCTTTTCTTTATTACCAAGGAGAATTGGTTTAGCAATGCCTTCATCACGCACTATTTGTGCGGCTTTCAAAATTTTATACGTATCTGCTTCAGTGAAAACAATTCGTTGCGGATTTTGTTTTGCTTTACTTGTAACAACACGAATTAATTTATTGTCTAGGCCGAGACGTTTTCTTAACTCATCAATATAATTTGTCCAGTTTTTTATGGGTGAAAGTGCAACACCGGATTCCATTGCCGCTTTGGCAACGGCAGGAGCAACGGTGCTTATCAATCGTGGATCGAGCGGTTTAGGAATAATATAATCAGTACCGAACGTAATGTTTTTTTCATTGTATGCCAGATTGACAATCTCGGGAACGGATTCTTTTGCAAGTTCTGCTATTGCGCGAACGGCTGCAAGTTTCATTTCTTCATTGATCTGTGTTGCCCGAACATCAAGTGCTCCGCGGAAAATGTAAGGGAAGCCAAGAACATTATTCACCTGGTTTGGATAATCTGAACGGCCGGTAGCAATGATGATATCTTCACGTGCGGCCTGAGCATCGGGATAAGAAATTTCAGGATCAGGATTGGCGAGTGCAAATACAATTGCTTTCTTCGCCATCGAACGAACCATTTCTTTAGTGACAATATTTCCTTTTGATAAACCAAGGAAAACATCGGCACCTTTCATTGCATCTTCGAGGGTGTGAACTTTTTTCTTCGTTGCAAAAAATGTTTTATTGACGTCAAGATCTGTGCGTTCAACATGAAGTACACCGGTACTATCAGTCATAACAATATTTTCTTTTTTTGCTCCCAGAGAAATATAAAGTTTCGCACACGAAATTGCTGACGCTCCTGCACCACTTACAACAATTTTAACGTCTTCAATCTTTTTATTGGTAAGAACTAATGCATTCAGCAGTGCTGCACCGGTGATAATCGCAGTACCATGCTGATCATCATGCATAACAGGAATATTAAGCTCTTCTTTTAGTCTGCGTTCTATTTCGAAACACTCCGGAGCTTTGATATCTTCTAAATTTATTCCTCCGAATGTCGGTGAAATTGCTTTTACAGTTTGCACAAATTTTTCTACATCGTTTTCAGCAATTTCGATATCAAAAACATCTATATCAGCGAATATCTTAAAGAGCAATCCTTTGCCTTCCATAACCGGTTTAGCTGCTTCGGGACCAATATTGCCAAGTCCGAGTACTGCAGTTCCATTTGAAATTACTGCAACAAGGTTTCCTTTGGCAGTATATTTATAAACATCTTCCGTATTTTCTGCGATGGCAAGACAGGGAGCTGCAACGCCGGGTGAATAGGCTAATGAAAGATCCCTTTGAGAGCTGTAAGGTTTTGTTGGGACGACTTCAATTTTACCTGGACGCCCTTGCGAATGATAATCAAGAGCTTCTTTGTTAAGGTTTGAATCACTCATCAGTTTTTTGTTGTTTTCTATAAGACTAAAAAAGCACCCGCGAGAATCGGGTGCTTGGAAATTAATTTCTTGCGGTTTTATTAATGCAATGAACAAATATAGTCTCTTTTATTTTAAATCAAAAACCAAAATTCCGGCTTCAGGATGTTTATTTTTCTAAATTGAATAATTAGGATTACATTTCACTCTGTTTAAGAGCATTATAAAGATTTTATGATTGATTAATCGTTAACCGATTCATCTATAAATTCATATAAAACGAATGGAGAATTATTTTAATAGTTTCTTAAATTAATTTTTTAATTCAAGCCATTTGAAATAGTGATATACAATGGACAAAAATAAAATCGCAGTAGGAGTGTTTGATAAACATGCAACGCTTTATCAGGAAAAATTTATGGATGTGAATTTGTATGGAGACACATTCGATTTTTTTTGCGACACTATTAAAAAGCAAGATGCTGATTTATTAGAAATTGCCTGCGGGCCGGGAAATATCACAAAGTATTTGTTAAACAAAAGACCTGATCTGAAAATATTTGGAATTGATTTGGCTCCGGCAATGATAGAACTTGCTAAAATAAATAATCCTACAGCTGAATTTCATTTAATGGATTGCCGCCAAATAGGAACGATAACAAAGAAATTTGATGCCATCATGTGTGGCTTTTGCTTGCCTTATCTGACTAAAGATGAAACGATAAAATTATTAAGTGATGCTTCTATTCTATTGAACTCAAAAGGTGTACTTTATATTAGCACAATGGAAGACGATTATAATAAATCAGGTTTCAAAAAAGGAAGTACAGGAGATGAAATATTTATGCATTTTTATCAAGCGGATTTCTTAACATTGATTCTCAAAAAAAATAATTTCAATATTCTAAAATTGGATCGCAAGGAATACGATATAACGGATGAAACAAAAACAACAGATTTGATTTTAATTGCTGAAAAATTATAAAAATAAATTTATGAAATATACGTTAATCGTATATCTAGTATTAACTGCTTCATTTCTTAAAGCACAAGACACTATTATCGTTTTTAATAATTTCAATTATAAAATTGGACTTAAGTTTAGTTCACAAGGAAGCGCTGATAAATCTCAATTTACAAATACTTACTATAATGTTTCAGGTGGAGGTATTCAATTGATCCGGCAGATAAATAAATCTAAATTTTCCCTTGAGTCAGGAATCTATTATTCATCAAAAGCAAAGGCATACCAACTGCAATATTATTATTATCCCAATAATTACTTAAACGTAATAATTATTTACAGTTACTTAAGCTTGCCAATTAATTTTAGATATGATACGAAAGTTGTATATGTTTCCGGAGGAGTGTTCTTTGACTATTTAGTGAATAAATCTAATGATTATTTAATAAATAGCATTAGAGATTACGGTATAGATCGCAAGTTTAATATCGGATATAATCTTACTCTAGGATTAGAAAAACAAATATCAAGTAAAATTAATTTTTTTGTTGAAGGTGTACTTAATAAGACATTAAGCTGGGCTAAGGTTACTGAAGGTCACTACTTAATAGACAGCAACTTTAAAACAACCTTTAATAACTATGGCGTTACAGTAGGGTTGAATTATAAATTTATAACTAGTTGGAAATAAATAATCTTTTTGTCGAATTACCTGACTGAACCTTTTAAATAAAAAAACATATTATTGTAACCATGAAACTCAAATTTCTTTTATTGTTTTTTTTATTAATAACAGATTTTCTTTTCGCCCAAAGCTTTAATGCCGGTTTACGATTTGGAGTTAGTGGCTCTCAGGTAAATGGTGATAATTTAACGGGTTTTGATAAAGCGGGTTTATTGGCGGGTGCATTTGTCAACAGAAATTTTTCAGAACATT
>JANLOW010000435.1:0-8403 GCA_031366785.1 Bacteroidota bacterium
TACGTTGCGAAACTTCGCGAATCTCCGCGCTCATTGCGTTTCATTTAACTATCGTTGGATTTTTATCGCAATGGAAATCAAAAACAATATTTGAAAATAAAATTTACAAGAGACCGGCCACAAGTCCTGGTAAAATACCAAGAGCAAGTGCAATAATTGTAGTAAGAATCAAAACCGTTTGAAATCCAAAATTTAAATCAATTTTTTGTGCTTCTTTTTCTCTGAACAATGCCACGATGATTCGAAAATAATAAAACACCCCTATCAAAGAACCAACAATTGCAATCAAAACAAGATTTGTATAGTTGTTTTGAACTGCGGCAGAAAAAATATAATACTTGGCAAAAAATCCGGCAGTTGGAGGGATGCCGGCAAGCGACAACATTGCAATTGTAATTACTATGGCCAATAATGGATTTCGCCGGCCGAGTCCGTAAAAAGATTCGATAGACTCGCTTCCAACGCTTTTGTTGATAATAAGTAAAACTGCAAATGATGTAATGGATGAAACAGAATAAGCAATTGTATAAAACAACAATGAACTAGATGACATATTATTCATTGCAAGAACGGCGAGAATCATATAGCCTGCATGCGAAATACTAGAGTATGCAAGCATTCTTTTGAAATTTGTTTGATAAACAGCGGTAATGTTTCCGATTAAAATCGTTGCTGCAGAAACAATCCACAAAGTTGACGACCAAACCGATTCGAGCCCACTGAAAGATGTCATAAACAATTTTAAAAAGGCTGCAAAGGCAACCGTTTTAACAACGGTCGACATGTAAGCAGTAACTACTGTCGGCGAACCCTGATAAACATCCGGTGCCCAGAAATGAAATGGAACGGCGGAAACTTTAAATAACATTGCAATCATCATCAAAAAAATTCCGGCATAAATCATGGTTTGATTTCCTGTTTTTTGTGAAACTGCATTTGCGATTTCATTCAAATTGAAGGATGCTGTTTGGCCGTATATAAGCGCTATGCCAAATAGAAGAAAGCATGTTGCAAATGCTCCCATCAGAAAATATTTCAATGCTGCTTCGTTTGAAGACAAGGATGATTTATTGCTTCCGGCAAGGATGTACATGGAGATAGATAGTATTTCAATCCCGAGAAAAAGCATAATCATATTGCTAAACGATGTCATAATTACTCCGCCGATAAGTGAAAAAATAATCAGTACGAAGTGATCGCTTTCACTTGAGGGTTCGTGAAAAAATACGGGAGAGATGGCAAACCAAATGATGGAAATAAAAATTATTAATGATGTGAAGGCCAGCGAATAGTTGTCGAATACAACCATATTATTGAAATATGTGTAGTTGGTGTTCCAGTCTTTCAATGTGAAAAACAGCGCAAGTGTAAGGCCAATAAAAACCAAGGGTAATAAAAATTTTTTGAAATTAAATATTTCCGAAAGGAGGCCGAGCAAACCGAGAATGCCGAGTATTATTAGAGTATTCAAGTCTTTCTATTATTTAATCATTGTCGCTTCGGAAGTATGCAATATTGCTTTTTGTAGAGCTTCTACAGAAGGTCCGGCGATATTTAATATTGTGTTTGGGTAAATACCAATCCAAAGTATCATTATGACAAGAGGTATTAAAACACTTTTTTCTCTTGTATTTAAATCGGTAAATTTTATTGTGTGATTATTCGATTCGCCGAGCGATATTTTCTGAAATGCGCGGAACATATAAACAGCGCCAAGAATAATTGTGAGTCCGGCTATTCCGGCAATGATCGGATCGTATTGAAAGATTCCATTTATTAAAAGAAACTCTCCCACAAAACCACTTGTTAAAGGAAGAGCAACAGATGCTAAAAGAAATATAAAAAAGAATGTTGAAAATTGTATTGCATGATTTCTTATTCCACCCAACTTGCTCATGTCTCTTGTTTCCATTCGGGTATTAATAATTTCAGCAATAAAAAACAGTCCTACAACGACGATTCCATGGCTGATCATTTGAATCACGCCTCCTTGTATTCCCTGATGTGTAAGACTAAAAACTCCTGCAGAAATTAAACCGACATGGGCAATGGAAGAATAAGCGATAAGACGTTTAAAGTCTTTTTGTGCCATAGCGATTAAAGAGGCGTAAACAATTCCGGTAACCGATAAAACAATTACTGTTAATCCCCAAGCATCTACGCCGTGAGGTACAATGGGTAATAGCCAGCGCAGGACCCCATAAATTCCCATCTTTAACATAATACCGCTAAGCAACATTGTACCCGGTGTTGGTGAATCAACATAGGTGTCGGGCTGCCATGTGTGAAAGGGAAAAATCGGCATCTTAATCGCAAAGGCAAGAAATAGTGCCCAGAAAACCCACCCTTGTTGTGATGATGAAAGATTTAACGAATAAAAAGTTGCAAGATCAAAAGTGTGTGTACCCGGGGTTTGAAACCAAAGCCAGATTAAAGCCACAAGCATAAGCAGGCTGCCAAAAAGCGTATAAATAAAAAACTTAAGTGTTATTCTAAATCTGTCTTGTCCGCCCCAAATTAAACAAATAAGATATATTGGAATTAATGCGAGCTCCCAAAACACATAAAATAAAAAACCATCGAGGGCAGAAAAAACTCCGATGAGGGCAAATTGCATTACCAGTATCAGCGAATAAAAAAGTGCGGGGTTTTTATATTCGCGATTAAAAGAAGATAATAAAATGACAGGAACAAGGAAGGTTGTTAATAACACAAGAAGAATGCTAATACCATCGAGTCCGACATTGTATCTGATGCCTAGTGAGCTTATCCATGAAATGTTTTGAGAAAATTGAAATCCTCCTGATGGGATAAATTGAATTACCATAGCGATCGATACTATTAATTCGATCACAGCAAAAATAAAAGCTATTCTTCCGGCCTGTTTACCTGAAGCCGCAGTAAAAAGAGCTGCGATTAAAGGAAAAAAAATAAGCAGGGTCAACATCTTGCAGGATTATTTTAAAATTAGGTTAAAAAGTAAAATGGCTATGATACCAAAAACCATTGCGAAAATATAAAAGCCGATGTAGCCAGATTGAATAAGACGTAAAACACCGGAGCTGGCCGTTAACCCTTTGCTAACCGAATTAACTAATCCGTCAATTAATTTGATATCGATTATTTTGTAAAAGAAATTACCCATTGCTGAAAGTGGTTTAACAATAATCCATTCATATAATTCATCAATGTAAAATTTATTGTTTGCCATACGAACCAGTCCGGTTTGCTGTGATTCTTGTTCCGGAATCAAAATTTGTTTTACTGCATATCGACGATAGGTGTAAATAATACAAAGGGTCAGAACTATAATTGAAACAATTATGAGAGACCATTCGAAAAGGTGTGTGGCCCCGGTCTCAATTAATGAAGACGGGAATGATACATATGAATGTAAATAATTATCAAACAAATGAACGGCACCCGTAATCGGCGGCAATCCTAAAAAACCACCTATGACAGATAAAACAGCCAGAAACATTAGCGGTACTGTCATCACCCGTGGTGATTCGTGGAGGTGATGTTCTTGTTCGTGTGTGCCGCGGAAGTTTCCGTAAAATGTAAGAAATAAAACGCGGAACATATAAATAGCTGTCATTACTGATGTAATAGAAAGAATGACAAAAAGGATGGGATATTGAATCCAAACCTTGGACAGTATTTCATCTTTAGAGAAAAAACCTGCAAAAGGAGGTAGGCCGCTAATAGCTATTGTTCCTATTAAAAATACCATAAATGTGACAGGAAGTTTTTTACGAAGTCCGCCCATTCTGCCAATGTTTTGTTCGCCGCTCATGGCGTGAATAACACTTCCTGCTGCAAGGAAAAGGAGTGCTTTAAAAAAGGCGTGTGTAGTAACATGAAACAACGCAGTTGAATAGGCGCCCGCACCAAGAGCAACAAACATATATCCAAGTTGGGAGACTGTTGAGTAAGCTAAAACTTTTTTAATATCTGTTTGGGCCATTGCAATTACTGCTGCAAAAACTGCGGTTGCTGTTCCGATTATTGCAATAAAATGAAGAGTAAATGGGGCTAGGGAGTAAAGTATGTTTGATCTTACAACCATATATACTCCGGCAGTTACCATCGTTGCAGCATGAATGAGGGCGGAAACGGGTGTTGGTCCGGCCATAGCATCAGGAAGCCATGTATAAAGGGGGATTTGTGCACTCTTTCCCATGGCTCCTATAAACAATAGAATAGTTATTGCAACAATGATGTTATCGTTATTTGAAAAGGAGGTTGCTGAATTAAAAACTACACTGAATGATGTAGATCCAAATGTTACATAAATAAGAATGACGCCAAGAAGAAAACCCAGATCTCCAATACGGTTCATAATAAATGCTTTGTTCGCTGCATTGTTGTAAGAGTTATTCTTAAACCAAAAACCGATCAGTAAATATGAACAAAGTCCAACGCCCTCCCATCCTGCAAAAAGCACTATATAATCAGCTCCAAGAACAAGAAGTAACATAAAAAAGACAAAAAGGTTTAGGTAAGAGAAGAAACGGGGATAACCATCATCGCCTTTCATATAGCCGATGGAATATACGTGTATCAAAAAACCTACACCGGTAATTATTAACAGCATTATTATTGAAATCCTGTCGATAAGTATGGAAAATGGAATCGAAAGGTTTCCGGAATGTATCCAATTAAAGAGGTGCAGAGTGGTGCCGGTCTCGGGTAATTCAAAAAAAACAAGAACAGAATAAATAAACGAAGCCAGAATGGTCAGTGAAGCCAGGATACCCGCTGAACTGTTTTTTAAAAATGTTTTACCGATGCTGATCAGAAGAAAACCGATGAGTGGAAAAACAAGTATAAGCCAAGCGGTTTGTAGCATTTATTAAAAATAGATGGCAAAAGTAAAACTTAATCGGCAATCGGCAACATGATTATTATCCTCCCCTTATCAATTATTAATAATAAAAAACCCTCGCAATACGAGGGTAATTAATTGTTTGATATATAGATAATGTTATTGGATTTTCGTCGTGATAATTGGTTTTACAGCAGTGGATTTTTCAAAAATATTTTTTCGCTTGTCGATATTAGTTTTGAAGCGGATTTTTTCTGTGGCATAAATTGAAAATCCATCCTCATTGTATTCTGTTACAAATACATCAAGATCAATACTGTCTTCCGTTGTAATCGTTTCAATTTTTTTAAAATATTCACTAATTTGGTTCAGATCTCTTTGCTGTTCTCTGGTCAACGACATAATTGGTTTTATTTTGACTGTACAACAAATTTAACTTAATCGGAGAGTCAAAAGTTACTTTACTTAAAACTCAAATAATGAGTTTATTAACTTGGCATGTTCATAACCCTTATTTAAATAAATTAAAAAACAGAGAGCTCTATACCAACAACCAGTCGGGGTAAATCAGGATACTTATGGGTGTTTTTAAAAAGGTCTGTTAATCTGTAAGAACCATAAATTGAAACATGACTAAAACCGACTCTGGCATATGCGCTTGCACTGAGTTTTTTTACATAGTCCAGGTCGGTTATCATTTTGGTTTCTGTTGTGCCGTTTGATAATTTATTTTCAGCAGCCTCATGGGTACCAAAATGCCAGCTTCCAACTATTCCCAAATCCAGAAAAGTGCCTAGAAAATTTCCCCTGTGTGGATCAAAATTAAACCGGTTAAAAAATCCGAGTCCCAAGTTTCCATAATTCAAAGATTGTGATTTATTGATCATGGTATCCGGGAAAAATTTTTCGGCTGTCTGCTTAAATTTATAACTGCGTGATTGAAATTCTGTTTCGAAACCGAGAGAGTATAACGAACTGATTTTATATCTTTTTCTAAATCCAAAAGCAAAATCGGTTGATTTCCCGTAAACAATTCGCGCTCCCGGCTTGTCGCTTCCTTCTACAAGGCCAAGACGAAAAAAAATCTGGTTATGTCTTGTAAGATTGGGTCCGAGTTCGGCTGTTTTGTCATTGGTGTTATCAACAGCAAGTAGGACTGTTTGGGCAGCCGACGAGAAACTTAAAACAACCAACCATAAAATTAAAAACTTTTTTTTCATCTGATTTGTTTATTTTATTTCCTGAGGAAAATCTAATGTGTTAGTATAGCCTTCAAAATGTACCGATAAAACATCGCCGGGCTTAAAGTCTTCTGCAAATACGTGCAACATTTCTTTTCTATTTGCGAGTAAAACGGAATAGTTTTTCATCTTTCCGTCTTTGTCTTCTACTTTGTAATAAAAATTTCTTCTGGCATTAAATCCTAATTGAACTTCTTCATCAGGATAAGAATATTTTTCTCTTAAAATTATTTTAATATCATTATTGATGATTACGAAATCGAAAGTGGGTTCAATGATTTTTTCTTCTAAAAGAATTCTTCCTGCTTGTGGTATACCAAAACCGTGAGCATAATCAAAATAAGGATAGAGGTGCGATGATTTTTCAATGGCATTGAATAAATCCATGTTTGACCACTTCCGATTTGACTGCCATGCACAAGCGGCAAAACCCGCAACCAGTGGGGCAGAAAATGATGTACCAGCAACTTCTGACAAACCCTTTGATCGTGCGGCGATTACATTAGCTACTGCGCAAACATTCGGCTTAAGTCTTCCGTCGCTTGTGGGGCCAAAAGAACTGAAATAAATATGCAAATCCGTCGCAGGGTCTGTTCCTCCGACAGTAAGAACACTGTCTGCATCAGCCGGTGTATCTATTGTATGCCAGGAATCCCCACCTTCATTACCGGCAGCATTAATTACCAATATTCCTTTTGAAGCTGCTATCGTTGCGGCACGGGAAACAAGACTTGTGCGTCCGTCCATTTGGCTATTAAAATATCTGCGATTGGTATATCCCAGTGAGCTACTAATAATATTTACACCCAGCCGGTCTGCCCATTCTGCTGCAGCCAGCCAGTTTTCTTCTTCCGAATACACTTCACTTACTAATTTTTCTGTTCTTGCCAGAAAAAATTCGGCACCGGTGGCAAGACCTATATTTATTGAGTCGATTTTTCCTCCTATACAGGATAGAGTTGCTGTGCCGTGCCAATGGCTTTTATAAACATTATCTGTATGTTTAATAAAATCATAGGTTGCAACAATTTTTTTTTCGGCACGCAAATGCGCGAATGCAGGATTTTTATCTACATCTGGAAAGCCAACATCAAAAACAGCAATGCGAATACCCGTGCCGTCCAGGTTGTGTACTATAAAAGAATCACCCTGCATACGCTGAGTTTGAAAATGGAGAAGAGCCAGATCTTTGGTACTTATTTTTGAAATCGTATTATCTGAATTTGAAGACGGTATTGCTTCTGTATTCATGGGATAAATTTCCTTCACAAAAGGAAATCCTGAAATGGTTTTTAATTTTTCAGGTGTAGTGAAAACAGCAATGCCGTTAAGCCAGCGACTTGACCAGGAAACTGAATCGGAATTTTCAAAAATCTTAGAAAGGTAAAGTGAGTTAATAGGAAAATCGGTGCTGTCAAATAAAGAAATATTATTTTCAATTCTTTGCTGTATGGCTCTTTCATTAAAATAGGAATAGGGATCAAAAGAAACTCCGGACTTGTCTGAAAAAGAAATCCAGTATTTATTTTGGGCTTTTGAATTATAAATACAAATAAAAATAATAAATAATAATACCGCCCTTTTCATTTTGCTATGGGTTTTATATCATTTTTTATTTCGTTGATCTTATCGATAATTGGCCTGTCGTTGCGATTAGCCAACTCCCACGCTGTAAGGAAAACAAGGCGTGCACGGTTGGCTAAAATTTCAAAATCAATTTTGTCGGCCGTGTCTGTGGGTTTATGGTAATCGGCATGAGTTCCATTGAAATAAAAAATCACAGGAATATTATTTTTAACGAAATTGTAATGATCGCTTCTCATATAATAACGGTTCGGATCGTCTTCAGAATTATATTTATAGTCGAGAAGTAAGCGGGGGCCTTTCAAATTCTGTGCTTCATTAATATTGTATAATTCCGTGCTCATTTTATCGGCGCCGATGATATAAATATAGTTTTTTATTCCAAGGCTGTCGTGAATTGCATCAGTTCGTCCAATCATATCTATATTAAGATCGGCAATTGTGTTTTTTAAAGGAAATACCGGATTTGAAACATACCATGCTGAGCCTAATAATCTTTTTTCTTCGCCACTCACATTGAGGAAAAGAATATTACGCCTGGGGCCATGTCCGTCTTTTTTGGCTTCAGAAAAAACCCTGGCTAATTCAAGTACGCCCGATGTTCCACTCGCATTGTCGTCGGCTCCATAATATATTGCGGAGTCCGTTTTTCCCAGATGATCGTAATGTGATGAAATAACAACGGTTTCGTTTTTGAGATCGCTTCCGGAAATAAAAGCAAGAACATTTTGTCCTGACAATTGATCCGTG
>JANLOW010000446.1:0-3220 GCA_031366785.1 Bacteroidota bacterium
ATGCACCACCAGGATCAACTGTAAACTGATCGACAGTGATACTTACGGTTACAGTTACTGTATGTCCGCTTTGAATAGTAATAATTCCATCAGCGCTTGTAGGTGTTCCTGTAGCTGCTACCCAGGTTGTTCCATTATAAAACTCCCATGTAGAAGTAGAACTCCAATTTCCTGTTGCTTTTGAACGGTAATCGCCGTTTGCTGCAGCAAAAAGAGCATTACCATTAAATGAAATACTGAGAATCATTAAATACAGAGTAACGAAAATAGAGGAAGTGGCAAGGACGAAATATATTCCTCTCATATTAAATTTTGTCCTTGACTGCATTCGTATTTTCACTTCTTCCTTTAATAAATTCATATTTATTATTATAATGACTTAAGGCTAAATTTAGTCCTTGTACTAGCGAATAAATTGAAGATTAAATCACTTCCTTACTCTTTTAATTCATTTTTCAATTTCAATTATTCGTTTATATGAATAATGAATTGATTTCAATGGCTAACTAATCTGTTTTGACTACTAGCTGTTGAGGCAGTTGCTGAATTAGTATCAGCAAAATTGATACATAAAAACAGGCCTAAAAAAAGAAGGACAACTGCAGAGGAAGTAAGCAAGAGTACTCGCTTAAGAATAATTCTTTGCTCTTGAGACGGCTTAATGTTTATTCTATTCACTTTAGATTTCATAAATTCGAGATCAACTAGTTTAAATAATAAGAGATTGGATCGTATTTTCCAATTACTAAATATTTACTCTTATATCTAAGTATTGTTTTTTGGAAAAGATTGAAATCAAACAACTGTAAGATTTGATCAAAAATATTTCATTTTTAAAGAAAATAGTATTGCTAAAATGAATTTAAAGCTTTAGAAATTAGTAATCTTTTAAGATAAATACTAAATACTATTATTTAAAATTAATATTAGTTTTTGATAATTTTGTTTGTTATTTTCTGACCATTATAAATTATATAGAAAAAATATACGCCTTTACTAAGGTTGTAATTGTCTAAAAATTCATAGGTATTGAATCCTTTAGTAGATTTAATTTTATTCTGAGCAACCATTTGTCCATTTGAATTGATCATCATTATATCAACCTCCATGTCTTTTTTTGCAGTAAAATTAATATTGAAATTTTCGCTGAATGGATTAGGCGCAACCGATATGATTTTTAAATCAGGTTCTTCATCGGATATCACTTTGAATTTAACAGTTTCGAATTCTGAATAAGTAAAATGTCCATCGAAATCTGTTTGTTTTAAGCGGTAGTAATTATAACCATTCAATGGATTTACATCTTCAGTGGAATAATATAATGTAAATGAATTATTACCTGCACCGCGTTGTCTTATTATTTCTTCAAAATGTATTCCATCGGACGAACGTTCAATTGTAAAATAATCGTTGTTTAATTCAGATGCTGTTGCCCAGCAAAGCTTAACGATATTCTCATTAAGCTTTGCTTTAAAATAAAGGAGACTAATTGGAAGAGGATTTGACGAACCTGAGCCAATTCCAAATTGACCATGGGAAGTCATACCGGTTCTGTGAACTACGGGTATTCCATTTGAACCTGTGCCAACGGAATGAACTCCGGCAATTGTCCATGCTGATCCACTGTTGGCACGTCTGAGAAGATGAAGTGTTGCATAATCTGTAACACCTGTCAAGCCGGTTGCTGTAATATCGTTACTATACGTACCACCTGTAAGGCCGTTACCGGTAGTGCTTGTCCACAAGCCGTAACCGATATTAATTATACTATCGGGAGAATCATATAAATTAAATCCGCTTTTGCCGGGATCTGTTGCAGCATACGTAGTAGTAATGCTTCCAGCAACAGATGGTGCGACGGTAAAGCTGTAATTCATTCCTTCGTAAAAATTGGCAGACCCGATTGGAAATAAAATATTATTTGTTGCAGCTGCACCAATCCACCTTTTTAAATAACCAACAACGTGTCCGCTGTTTCGTGAAACCGAACCTAATGTTGATGTACTGGTTCCCACGATAAGTGTATCCGAAGATGTGATGAAATTGCCAGAGGTAAATGATAATGTATTACTTACAGAAGCGGTGCTTGTTAAAGTTACATGATTGCTATTGTTGACAGTTAATTTATTGACCGTTGCCGGTAATCCATCACCGGTTACTTGTGCGATCAAACCATTGTAGGTATAATCGCCACCGGTACTATACGAACGGATTCCAGTTACCTGAACATTGCCGAGAGCACTTGTTTGAGTAATTCCATTTGCAGATCCCATATTCAAGCCACCTCCACTCAAAAGAGTAAAAGTTCCTGCTCCTGTTAGAACACTTGTACCAATGTCTACAATTGCTCCGCTGTTTATTTTAAAATTTATTGTATTGCTAATCGTACCACTTGTTTTTGAAAAATATTGTGTACCCGTTTTTGCAAAATTAAAATCTCCTCTACCGGTACTAGTTGCAGTTTCTATCATCGTTCCACCAGTTTGAGTATAGTTACCGTATAAATTTAGCGTAGTAATTCCTTTTCCGGATGAGTTGGATGTATATTGGTTAAAGTCAAATGTCCCTGATGAAATACTAAAATCTCCCTCAACATTTATTGTAGGGCTTCCTTCTCCATTATCTTTACTTGCATCAGTTCCGGCAAAGGTTCCTCCGGTCTGAAAATAATTTCCTCTGATAGTAATTGAACAGAGTAACGATTTTGTAGTTGCATATACTGTACCTCCCTGATGATAATAATTTCCAACGATAGTAAGATTATAATTCTCACCTTGACCCAACCTTACCGTCCCCGACCCTGTTGAAATAAAAGTTAAATCACCATCTATATTAGTAATTTTCCCGGTAAGATTTTCAACAGAAGTTTGACTTGGACAATTCCAGGTAAAGGAATAAAATGTTTGATCAAGATTACCGGGTTTAGTAATTGTTACACCTGTTACTTCACACAGTGAACCAGAATTCCATGTTGCAAGAGGTATATTCTGACCATCTAAATTATGCTGGTATATACCTCCCGAATTTACTGTTATAATACCGGCAGAAGTAGTTAAAGAAGCATCCTCTCTTCGATAAATTCCATTATTACTAATTTCCATTGTAGCACCTGCAGAAAAAGTATGCACTCCACCATTCTTTAAAACAGCTAAACTTGCTAATAACATAATACTATTACTGTTATTGGTTAAAGTGCCGTAAATATTGAGTGTCCCATTTA
>JANLOW010000458.1:0-11123 GCA_031366785.1 Bacteroidota bacterium
AAAAAAAGTACATGATTCAAAATAAATTTCAAGATTAATATCAGTACCATTCTTCATTCAATACTATAATATTAATACGATTTTGACATCAATTTAAGAACTCCGTAAGCATTCCGTAAGAAAAAAACACACAGAATTTTACTTTCAATATCAAAAGATGTGTAAAACCACCGGTATTTATTTAACAAAGACCGCTCTTGACGCGGCCTGATGTCAAAAGATGTATAATCTATGTATAAAAATGTACAAATTAACAGACCTCCGCCCCGGGTACTTTTTCAGTCCGAGTCCGAAGTCCGAGTTTGTTTTCCAGACTCGCAATCAAACTCGGACTTTTTTTAGAGTTAGATATTCGGACACTTCGGTGTACAGCACTACGGTGTGAGTGAAGCAGATTGAGTGAACAGTTCCCTTCTGTTCACTCGCGCTGTTTCTGAAACTCGCACTAAGACTTAAATTAAAATATTTAACTCGTCAACTGTCTAACGCCGCCGGTAATTACCACATCGAGCCCTTATTTTTTCAATCTTTAATTTGTTCATTCGATTGTCTGGGTACTTGGAAATAATTTAAGTATTGAAAGACGATGAGCTATTAATGGTGGATTAATATCCACAACAGAAAAACAACGGATAAATATCCGTCGAAGCTTTCGTTTTTTTATTCATATTTACAAGTAAATCCGTCGCAGCTGGTGTACGTCTTTACTTTGTATTGTAACTCAAATATTTCGCCGGCCTCAACTTCATTACCAATTTTGAAATGTCCTCGCTCGTATATACATAATTCAACCACCACCCCGACAGATATTTATTCAGCTTTTGCCTTCTTAACTTGTCCCTCATATAATGCTTCATAATTCCCAGTTATGAATTAATGCTGCATAAAAAATTTGCTTGTGTTGCATTGTCCAGTTTTGTATTTCGATTCGATCAATATTATGAGTAAAATTGTGATTTTGGTTTTTAACTTTAAATATTATTGTTGAGCGGATTGATTTCTATTAACAACACTCCATCGTATTCCCAAACCACTTCCAACAAATTCATTTGAAACAAATGTTACAGATGGTGAAAACTTCCATCGATTTTTTGAAAGGCCTGTTGAGTGATCAGTTGAATGAATTACTCGGCCATGGTTTACCGCAACTTTTGCAAAGACATATCCAAGTGCAATTCCAACAGGGTAATCTCCTGCCCAATGGACGCCATTATTCAACATTGCAAAACCAAGTAAACTCATAAGTGAATATCCTAACGGTCGAATAAATTTATGTTCTGGATAATTGTCTGCGATGACGGTTACGGTCGCCATTGCAGTTGCGAGATGGCCAGTGGGAAAAGCATCATGTTCGGGAACATGATCTGCATATTGTTTTTGGTTTGGGAAAAAATGCCAGGTACCACCTTTGACACTAGTAGTATAAGGACTCTGCCGGCCTGTAATATGTTTAAGAAATTGAGTAGCAATTCCGGTGACAAGAATGCACTCACCTAATTCACTTGCAATTCGTAAAGAGCGAAAATCTTTACTTATAAGCCCGCTTATCCAAAAAGTAATAGCTAATGTAGTATGCGTCCACCCATCGCCCAGATAATAAAAAGTTGAATTTACATCGGTAGGAACATTAAATTGTAGTTTGATTTCCTTATTTGATATTGTTACACTTTTATTAATAAGTGTAGCCTGATTGCTGGTTCCTGCAAGATGAATAGTATGGCCAAAATTTTGTGCATTATCTAAAATTTGCTGATCAAGTGCGATTAACAATGCAGTCTCTCCGGCTATTTCAGCAATATGAATTATTTGATCTTTACGAAATACAGTCTTGCAAAAAGCTCCGTAATCCCTGGGAATAACTTTTATGAATTCAAATGGTTTGGGACGTGAATACACTAAAGTAGTTTTTGAATTAATAACATAACTCATGTTCTTCGTACTGTCAATTGGATCAGTTCGTGCCATCAAACCGGTAGAACTAAAAGTATTTAAAATTAGTATCAGAATTATAATTCTCACTTTTCGAATAATTAGAATTGAAAGGAGCATCCTGTTATAAAAGAATGATTCATGTAATTTGCATAGCATTGAAGATACTGCCGATGGGAATTATTTTTATCAGCGTGAATGCAGACTTGTTTAGCACACAGATAACCCAAACAAGCTCCGGCAAAAACATCTGAAGCCCAGTGTTCGTGTTCAATCATCCGAGTTATCCCAACAACAGAGGCAAACGAATACGCAATGATGGGCACCGCAATATGATCTTTGTATTGTGTTGCAAAAACTGTTGCAATTGCAAAAGCTGTTGCAGTATGTCCGGAAGGAAAGGCATCAAAATTCGAACCTGATAATGATCTTCCTTTCCTTGTCATAAAATTAAAAGGAACAGACCATTCATCATCTACATCATGTTGCGAGCTGTAAAAAGAAAGTGGCCGTTGACGACTTGAAATAGCTTTACCAATGCGTGACCAGATTGTAACGGTAAGAAGCGATTGAGCAAGTAACCTTGATGTTTGTATGCCTTCTTTATTCTGCGCGATAAAACTGAAACCTGCAAATGCTGCCGTTAGTCCAAAGCCATAAGTGCCACCGAGTTCAGTAAGGTTGCTGCTGGCTTCACCAATTGATTTATATCGGACACTAACCGGGCGTATGGTATTATCAATTGACTTATCCAGGAAAATCAATCCTACTGTGCAACCAACACTTGCAAAAACAAACAGCGCTTCTTTCTTATTCATTTTAAAAGGAGCCTGAGTCTGAATAATTAAATTAGAATACAATTCGCTAAAAAATGGTTGTCGCTTGGATTCTCCTAAAGAATCAAAAATATTTTTCTCGAATGTATTTTCTTTCAATTCTTTTTTTACTTGAAGATATCCCCGGCAATAAACATCTGTTTCGGAAAAGAATCCTATGAAAAAAACAATCAATAAAATTAACCTCAAGATTTATATCGAAATTTTTGAATTAATGAGACAATAAATATAAATTAAATATTTCAGGGTTCAACAATATAATATCTGCAAATAGAATAAATAATTTCTGTCATTGCAATTTTCAGCTGATCTTCATGTTAGGTATTTTTTCAGCTGGTAAATTAATAATAAACTTTGCATCGACAGATATTCATCTGTCGCATTGGTTGAAAGCACTCAAACTTCTTACATGTTGAACAGAAATTTCAAACTTCGCACACGCTTGTGCGTAGCTATGAGTTGATAATCCAGATAGAGTTCAATCTGTGAACGGGAATAATGAAGCTTAAGTTTTTTACCTATAAGTTCATAAGGAACATTGTAATAGTGTTGGTCATCGCTTAAGTACAAATACCCATTCTTCATAATCGTCACTTGTTTCATCTTACGAATTTCACAAAGCTTAGTGGGTAAGGATTGAAGAGCAAAGAGTTCCATTTGCCTTTGATCATTTCGAGAACATTCCTTGCCAGTTAGAGGATAATCGTTTGTCTTGATAAGCTCTCCGCTGATTTGTTCATTGAGTGCATCCAATGTCACCAGTTGTTTTTCGGGAAGGTTGGTATAAATGTTCTGATAAGTGATATTGACCATGCTCTCTACATGCTCTTTATACTAAGGTTTGAGGGGACAGGTAGGTAGCACATTTTACCCATAATGATCTGCGAAGGCTATGAAGTTTTCATTTACGGTAGGTTCGTATTTACTTGCGTTGATTTCGGCAGACTATAAATTTTCTGGCACTATGGCTATTTGAACGCCCTTAAAATAATGAAGTGCATTCTAGCAAGCTGCAATAAATTCCTTTACCGTTTGACTCACCATCGCTTCGACATATACATACTGACTCCAACCTAAAATGGCTACAAATACCTGCGCTTGCCTTATCTCACCAGTGCCTGTATCTACATACGAAAGCATTTCACCTGCATAATCAACATACATCTTATCGCCCAACTTGTGCTCGATGTGTATTGATTGGATTTGCTTTCTTACTCAACTGATTGTAATATTTGTAGAAAGAAGTTTCGCTCTAAGTGTCCTGATGAAGTGAATTAACAATCTGAAATTGTTTTTACACCGTCATCTCGCGTCTGCGAAGTTGTATTTGCATCTCTGGAAAATAATCGAACAATGTTTTTTAATCGTCCGCTTAAAAGTGATTCCTTCAGAGGATGAAAAAGTCTATTCAACCCAATGTATGTTAACTTGAACAGGTCTTCTTTTGTTCTCTAGTAATATAAGAGATTGCGATTCCATATCATTTGATTTACATAATAGCACTCATCTATATGCATTAGTTTACACTGTAAAAGCAATTTTGAAAACAAATGGTCATGCAGAAGTGAAATTGCCATCTATGTTATTAAATCATGAATATTCTATAACGATACGGCATAGAAATTCAATAGAAACATGGAGTAAGAATCCGGTTTTGTTTAATTCAGATGATATTATTTTTGATTTTACCAGGTAGAAAAAAATAATATAGGCGAATGAGGTTGAAATATGTATTTAAATTCCAAATTCTTTAATTTTGATTAAATCTTCATGAAAAAAGTTCGATATTCGGAACCTTGCAGGTATTCACTATAGTGCGATTGAACAGTGTAGGTGAGCAGTTTCTTTCTGTTCACTCACTTTGTTTCTCAAACTCAGACTTCAACTCAGACCAACACTTTTCATTTCAATTTTTCTGTTCACTCATTCTGTTAGTCACATAAGCTCAGATTCATATATCACTTCGAACGCTTTTAAGTTTTTTATTTTTAAATACGTTCTATTATTTCGGTACCAAATATTTTTTGTTTTCAAAAAAAGTTTCAAAAAAACAACATTATTTCTTACAAATTAATACATTCAAAAATTCGATTTTAAGTTTTAATACAAATGTAAAAAAGTGAACAAAAAGCACTTTTTTTTCATAAACATATCATTTATAAAAAAGTATTATAAAATAATCTGAATAGCTTAACTGTAGTGCTTTTTAATCGGATTTAAATCTAATATTTATTTTTAATAGTCGGGTTTTGAAGAATATTTACATTTTATTTTTTTTCGTGTTTTTCTCCTGTCAGATTTTTGCACAGAAAGATCTTCCTAATCCCCCTCCGGATTTTCAATCTATACCTGCCGGCTCATTTGTAATCGCAATGGATACGAGTTATCAAAAAATTGTTCCTGTCGGACAAGCCCCGTTTAATTTAAAAGCATATGGATTAATTAATAAATTATTACAAAATGGATTTCCTGTAAAGTGGGCAATCCGTGCCGGAAAAAGCCTAAATGGAATTGACTTTTCCGCGCAAGCACAACGAATTTTTCCTTCTACCACGGCTCCGGCCATGATGAATTTTCGCGGTGGCCCTTTCATCGTATCGGATACATCCATTTGCGGTTTAACCACACAAAATATCATTCAGAGTTTCGGAAACAATGTTTGCGTTTATCAACTTAAAAATACCGAGGTCATCGACATTCGTTACAGTATTAATAATCGCCCCAAGGTTGCAATTTTTACGAATGGAGGGAACCAACTTATCCATGCAAAAATACTGGACGCAGCAGGGATTTCAAATTATGATTTTTTGGATGCAGCAAATATTTCAAGCCTGAATAACTGTTATACTCTTGTTTCAGAACCTCACTGGGATTTTATCAGCGCAAATCCTGTTGTTGTTAATGGTGTAAAAAACTTCGTTATCAATGGCGGAAACTTTTTCGCACAATGTCAGGCATTAGAGACATACGAGAATTACGGGTTCTTTGGAACGACAACTGGAATTTCATTAGTCAATAAAGTAGTTACTAATACATACCACAACACTGATCTTCCTATCCTGCAAATCAATGGCACCGTTATGGAAAATCAGAACGGATCAGTAAGAAACTATGCACCTCGTGCAGGTTCAACATGGAAGAATACAACATACAAAGTAATCTCATTTAACGGTGGAGATACCATCGTTGCTTTAGGAATGCACCTGGCACCTGCAACTACCATGGGTGGAAATGCATACTTTCTCGGCAGCCACGATTACTATGTGCTTAACGATCTCAAGAGATTGAACGCACTCCGGATGTATCTCAACGCAGTATTTATTCCATCTGTAAACAACAGTGTTTGGGCGAACGCAGGAAGTGATCAAAGCATGACGTGTGTGGGTGGCATTTCCTTAGGTTGTTCACCCACTGGCCCTCCCGGGGCAACTTATGTGTGGACACCTTCCGCCGGATTGAGTTGCACAACCTGTCCCAACCCGGTTGCAATCCCATTGTCGTCGACCAACTATGTTGTGACTGTTACTAATTCCAGTGGATGCACATCCAGCGATAATGTGATGATAACAACCAATCTTGTTTATCCGTTGGCCAATTTCAGCGCTGCAGCGGTGTGCGAAAATTCACCGACAGCATTTAATAATCAAAGTACAAATTCGCCGGTTCAATGGAATTGGGATTTTGGGGATGGAACAACCTCTACGGCGCTGAATCCTGCTCATACCTATTCCAGTCCCGGTACATATGATGTAACACTGACAGCAATCAATAATATCGGCTGTACAGATACGATTCATAAAAATGTTATCGTAAACCCTAAGCCTGTTGCAAACTTTTCTTCAACGACTTCCTGTTTTGGTCAACCTACTTGTTTCACAAATGCATCAACAGTTTCATCCGGATCGATAACGAATTGGTCGTGGAATTTCGGTGATCCTGGTTCAGGCAGTAGTAATACTTCAATTCAACAAAATCCTTGTCACACTTTTACCACACAAGGAATTAACTCCACGCTTACATTGACAACGAATGCAGGTTGTCAATCGTCTATATCGTTACCTGTAACGTTTTCTCCTGATCCTGTTTCTTCATTCAGTGCGACTGTGAGCTGTACAGGAGGCACTACTTGCTTTACGGATTTATCTACTGTGTCTTCAGGATCAATTATTGGATGGAGTTGGAATTTTATCGATACAGCATCAGGAGCAAATAATACTTCATCAGCACAAAACCCGTGTCATCTATATTCTACTTCCAATAACAGGAACGCGCAACTCACCGTTACATCGAATCAGGGCTGTCAGAATACTTATTTATTACCCGTTTCATTTTACCCATTACCAATATCTGCTTTCAATGCAACCTCGCCATGCCTCGGAAATGCGACTTGCTTTTCCGATTTATCAACTGTTTCAACCGGAACGATAGCAAGCCGTCAATGGAGTTTTGGTGAGGCAGGTTCCGGTGCTGGAAATATTTCATCGTCCCAAAATCCCTGTCATACTTATTCTGCTGCGGGCTCATTTAATGTTACGCTCACGAATATATCGAACCAGGGATGTCAGAGCTCGGTTTCATCACTGGTCGATGTTTCTCCTTTGCCGGTGATTGATTTTACTCCATTATGGTCTTGCCTCGTTGCCCAGACTTGCTTTACAGATCTTTCAAACATTTCATCAGGATACATTACAAGTTATAATTGGAACTTCAGTGAGCCGGTTTCCGGTTCGTTGGATACTTCGTCCTTGCAAAATCCATGTTATGTATTCTCATCATTAAATCCTGTTGACATAACTGTAGTTCTTACATCCGACAAAGGGTGCACAGACACTCTACAAAGGTCGATGGTCGTGTCAACTGCGCCTATAGCTAATTTTAATTCGACAGTTGTTTGTCCGGGAATCACAACCTGCTTTTCTGATTTGTCGACAATACCTACAGGATCTATTGTAGACTGGCATTGGGATTTTTCTGATGCTGCATCAGGACCTACCGATTCTTCCTCTCTACAGAATCCTTGTCATGTATTTTTAAATACAACTCCATTTGTTACTCTCACGGTTACATCCAATATTGGTTGCCAGAATACAATTACAATTCCGGTTTCTTTCAATCCCGAGCCTGCATCTGATTTTAGTGCAACAAATTCCTGCTTTGGAAACCAGACATGCTTCACAAATTTAACATCAATTTCATCAGGAAATATTGTAAGCCATCAGTGGGATTTCGGAGAACCAAGTTCGGGTACAGCAAATATATCTGCTTCACAAAATCCTTGTCACACTTATTCTGCAGCGAATTCATTTGATGTTTCATTGACGACGATTTCTGATAATGGCTGTCAAAATAATATTACACATGCAGTTTCTGTTTCTCCGTTACCGGTAGCCAATTTTAGTACTTCGAAAACATGTTTAGGCAACCAGACCTGCTTTACCGATCTCTCAGGCATTCCTTCCGGATTGATCTCTTCTTATAATTGGAATTTCAATGATGCCGGTTCGGGAGGATTAAACAGTTCATCCCAACAGAATCCCTGTCATCTTTTTTCATCGCTAAGCCCTTATAATGTCACACTAATACTTACGTCTGATAAAGGATGTAATGACACGGTAACATCATCAGTAATTGTTTCTCCGGTTCCTGTTGCCAATTTTATTTCAACAATTGAATGCCCTGGAAATGTGACATGTTTTTCTGATTTTTCATCGATAGCTTCTGGGAATATTACAAATTGGAAATGGAATTTCTCTGATGCAAGTTCAGGATCATCTGATTCCTCCAATACGCAAAACCCATGTCATACTTTCCTGAATGCATCTTCGCCAAATGTTTCGTTAATAGTTACTTCCGATAGCGGCTGCCAGAATCAATTTACATCGATGGTATCATTTAATCCTTTTGCTGTGCCTGATTTCATTTCTACTAAGACTTGCCTGGGAAGCCAGACCTGCTTCAACGATTTGTCGACAATTTCGTCTGGTACTATTGCTTCCCGTCAATGGAATTTCGGAGATTTAAATTCAGGTTCGGCGGATACATCGATCGTGCAAAGTCCATGTCATATCTATTCGACTGCGGACGTCTACAACGTTTCTCTTTCGCTCACTACAGACTTGGGATGTGAAAGTATTATTTCCCAAGCGGTAAGTGTTTCGCCTTTACCGGTTGCCGATTTTATTTCTGAGGCTACTTGCTTAACAAAATATTCATCTTTTTTTGATCGCTCATCGTTTCAGAATAACGATACAATAATAACCTGGGAATGGAATTTTGGAGATGCTTCTCCCAATGATTACCGACAATCACCGGTACACACTTTTAATAGTTTGAATACATTTAATATCTCTTTGATAACCACAACAATTTTGGGTTGTAAAGACACAATTAATAAACAAATTACAGTGCATACCGGGCCGGTTGCAAATTTCACTTCTCCTCAGCAGGATTGCTCGCCCGTTTGCGAAAACTTTATTGAGGTATCCCAGGCGATTGACGGAAGTATTACGCAATGGCAATGGGATTTTCCGGGAGGAAATCCAAATACATCCTTGCAGCAGAATCCGGTTATATGTTATGATAATGCAGGAACTTTCCCGGTAACATTGATTGTTATGAACTCATATGGATGTAGAGATACATCTTATGTTCCTCAATATATGACGGTACATCCGCAACCCGTGGCAGATTTTTACCTGATCAGGGAGCCCGAGAATTTATTCGCTCCCGAATTGGAATTGGGTCATTTGTGGTCAAACGATGTTGTGAAATGGTATTGGGACTTCGGAGATAGTTCATCAGTTGATAGCGTTAATCAGGATCCGGTACACACGTATAGAAATTCTGTATTGAATAATAATTATTATTATTTCAACATCACGTTGAATGTAAAAAACCAGTTTGGCTGTATGGCTAAATTTAATCGCGAAATAAACGTCAAGCCTCTTTTTTCATTTTTCATTCCAAACACATTTACACCTAATGCCGAATCACCTAACGATCTTTATTTCGGAAAGGGAAGAGGAATTTCAGAATATAAAATAGTCATTTTCGATCGCTGGGGAATTGTAATATGGGAATGCGAATCGAATGGCGACTTCCGGGATTGGGATAAAGAGAACGGCGACGGAATGCCTGCGGCATGCAAATGGGATGGAATATACCAAGGGCGCTTCGTGCAAGAAGACGTTTATGTCTGGAAAGTAGAGTTGAAAAATATTTTCGGCGATCGATTCAATTATATAGGGCATGTGAATGTGGTAAGATAAGCCGCTACTTTTTTTTAATTTAAGCATTTCGATTGATTACTTTGATTGTTATTTTTTCATATTTTAATGATGGAACTTGTTTATCCTTTTGACTGAAATCTTCTTTCATTAATAAATTGGATCTAAGGGAAAATAGAATGAATTAAAAAAGAAAAAAATAAACAAGCGCATGGCGATTTAAATGACAATGAATTGTACGGTCGTTTATAACAAAAACTAAATAAGCCTCGCCTGAAAATTATTACCAGGCTTAAGTAATTATAATATATTTTTAATTATATTTTAAAATTATTTTCTGCTAAGCAAACCAAAAAATATATTTAAAGTGCAGAGAATGTATAAATTCCCAAGTCATATAGGTGTGACCTTTTCGAGTGCGCTAAAGTAAGCGGGTTTCTTCAGATCGCCTTGCTTTGTTGTATTTTTTAAGATAGCGTATTGCTTAATACTGGTAGCTGTCTGTTTACTCATCCTAATACTTAAACTCAGACTACGACCCAGTTTAACACTAAAACTATTCTTTCCTTTTCTCAATCTATCTGTTCATTCAAACGGTTACTCAAACTTAGACGGTGACTCAGACTCAAACAAGCCTGCACAATTTTTATTTTCAAAACCGAATTCCATTCGATGATCCTGGAATTGTGGATTAAGGTTACAAAGCACCAAAACATCGTATGATTCAGAAAACTATCTTTGCAGTCGTTGCATCCCGGTTTTTACTAACTTTATAAATTAATTCATTCCTTCGGGAGAATTATAAGAGTTTTTTTGGATCATAAATATCTTCTTTATGTTCTATGTCAATGGTCAATATTATTTTTAAAATACTAAAAATCTAAATGCCTCAGGCTACAAAAAAAAGTACATCTTTCTGGGTGATCGTTTCTTTCGCTACTGTTTATATCGTTTGGGGATCAACATATTTTTTTATCCTTTTAGCCCTCAAGGGTTTTCCTCCAATGCTTCTTGGAGCATTCAGATTTATCGTCGCTGGATTTATAATGCTTCTGTTTTGTGTACTTAGAGGAGAAAAAATCTTCCAAGCAAAACAAATCAGACTTGCATCTATAACCGGTGTATTATTATT
>JANLOW010000492.1:0-6540 GCA_031366785.1 Bacteroidota bacterium
CTCGGGCTTATCTCCGAAAAACTATACGATGGCAAGATTACGGAAGCCGATGTATTTCGGGCTGTGAGTTATGGATTCGATCCGCCGACGGCAAAAGGTTTCCGGATGGCGACGTTCGACGTTACGGGAATGGAATTGCTAAAGGCGATGGAATTTGGTTTATCACAGGTTGGGGTGAGCGAAGATTTTTTCCTGCAATACAGCGGGATGAAATTCGAATACGATCCGCATCAACCGGTTGGGCAAAGAGTGATAGTTTCTTCAGTCCGCATCGGACATAAGATGCTGTCGCTGACGAGGGTTTATTCTGTTTCGGTTAACAGCGGAGTGGCTGGTTTAATACCGCTGGCAGGAGTGAATGCGACTAACATTGTGATCAGACCTGAATTCGAATTTGATGTTGTATGCAATTATATTTCGCGAAGCAGGAATATTTCATATCATTCGGAAGGGAGGATCAGGGAATTGCATTGTCATCCGCTACGATTGACAAAAGAAGAAGTAGTTCCTGAAAATTTAGAAAGCGAAAACGTTTATCCAAATCCGTTTAATGAGCGGATAAATTTTAGAATCAATTCTAAAACGGAAAAACATGTTTCTATTGTTCTTTACAATCAGTTAGGAGAACAGGTTTATTCGGTGAGCAAAGAAATTATTCCTGAAGGTGAATCCATGATTGAAATAAATACAGGATCGTTGAAGTCTGGAATTTATTATTACAGGATTATTAAAGGAACCCGAGTTGTGACGGGAAGAGTGGTTTGCGTTCATTGATTCTTCCGATTGCAGGTTTCAGGATGGGTTATAGAATATTGCCAAGGCACGTTCTAAGACGGAATTAATTGTCTGAGGAAATTGCTCCCAGTACCGATACTCAGTCTGAAACCTGCGATCCTTTTTTTGATTCGATCTTTCTTCTCAGGTTGTTGAAATACCTTTGCCTATCCTTTTCATTAACTGTACTTATAAGAGATGATTTTCGCAAAGTATTTTCGAGTGATTTTTTTGTGGCATCGCAGAATTGTTTATCACGTGTTATCATGTAATTTAAAACGCCATGATTGATAAAGACGGTTTTGGAATTGCTTCCTTCGGCGAGAATGGTATTGTGTCCGAGAAAAACTTCGTTGAAGTAAAGCTGATAATTCTTATCATTCCCTGAAGGAAGTGATCCATAAACAAACTTCTCGCCTGCTTCCGCTTCGGCTTCAATGTGGTTAACGAGCTTCAGCAATTCATTGTAAATAATTGCAGGAGTTTCTTTATCCTTGAACACTCCAGACTCCTTATAAAACTCTACCTGGTGAATAGAACTCGTTATTGTTTCTGCACTCCATATCTCGATGGAAGGAATTTTTCTGTATGTGTTTATGATTTCGGTTTCGATCGCACGAATTCGTTCACTCATCTGATAATCTTCGTAATGCAGTTTATTATAATCAGGAAAAGAGAGGATTGTTTTATTCCAGAAAAAGCTCTTAAACCTGGAAAGCTCGGGGAATTGAAAATGAAGAAAAGGAGGAATGTCCTTCGTCTCGATGAACATAAGGCAATTTTCGAGAGCGGCGATAGACTTCATTTGATATAGCATATCGGTCACATACTTTTCGAAATCAAAATTCTCCGATCCAATCCAGTTTCCGAAGAAAACGGTACTGTTAGTGTTTAGGCCGAGGATATGATCGAGTGAAATCTGAAACTTCTCGCAGACCTTCTGAATTTCCTCAAGCGAAATCGGCTTCTCTCCTCTTATTCTCCTGTAAGCGCTGTCTGTGCTGATATCGAGCGTGTCGGCAACTTCCTCAACAAACGAAAGGTGCCCTGGCAATTTGGATCTGATATGATTAAAAAAAAGTTTTTGCAAATCGATTGATTCCATTTAACAATTATTTTTAAGTTTAGAAAAAAGTTAAAATTAAAGAAAAATTTTTGAAAGACAAAGAAGCTACTACACTACAGCTTCCCCTCCTCGCTGGACGAAGTTAAGCAAACCACAAGCTTTGATAAAAAAACCGAACAGTGACCGAGCGCGTGACTTTGTCCACAATGTAGCCGGGGAACCGCAATAAAAAACGGAATAAATTAATCGTTGAATCATTGGAAATATAGTTTACTTATTTAATATTTCCTTCGGGTTATGATTAGTAACGTACCATTCCGGCTTATCCAAAGTCTCATCGCGCTGGGGATTATGCTGGAATAAAAGGGCCAATAAAAATATCGCTAATAGGATTGCATTCTTTATTTTATTCTTAAAAGTTGTAAGGTCGTAGTCCGCGCGAACAAAGTCTGTTTATTTAATCTAGTTTGTCTTGTCCTGAAACATCGCTTTCATTAAATTTTTTCAAATTGCACGTGAATACTATACTAAAAAGGTTCGCAGAAAACCCTTGCTGTGCAGGACTTACTTTTAATTCACCTATAAGACAAAAAATACGCTTCGAAGCACCGTATTTTTTATTGGTTAGCGATAAGGAAATCTTGCTCAGCTGGGGAAAATAGAAGTGATGAAAAATGGAGAAGTGGATATGTATTTTTGGAGGGGTAAAAACTAAGTTGATTTAGAATAATTCAAATTTTAATAATTCGAACAGGTGAGCCAATAAGTTCTTTTAAAAAAACAAAGTAAATACCCGGAGATAGTTCCGAAACTGATAATGTATTTTTATCAGAATATAATTTTTCGGATTTAACCATTCTTCCTACGTTATCATAGAATACAACCGTTTTGGGTTGAGTAAATTGTCTGAAATAAATTGTGATTTCACTTCTAGCCGGGTTTGGAAAAATATTAAATCCTGTTTCATTAATTACAGACGTTATCCCGGAAATTAAAGAATAATATTCAAAAGCACATTTACTACAATTTGAAGTACCCATCGTCCACTTACATTCCATTAAAGAATCTATTAATCCTGATGAGTTATAAACCGTCCGGCCGCTTTTACCACCTCGGCCGCAAAAGCCTGCATCGTTATTAATGTAGTTAATTAATCGATTCAAACTGTCATATGAGTTTGAAGATTCATGGCATATTTCTAAACTACTAAATACTTTCAAATAAGAATCCGAAGAAATTAAATTATAATTGGCATCATACAAATAAGTAGTTGAGTCAGAGGTTTCATTCATTGAGCCCGAAACCCAATCGTTGATTAATTTTAGTGATAAATAACCTGCATTATCATAGATATATTTTGTTACCGTAGAATCTCCGGAGCTTTGTATAATTTCTGAAATAAAATCCAGAGAATCATTCTGTAAATAATAATACAACTCGTCAATATAGAAGCTAAAAACTCCCGGAGGCTCCCACGTTTCAAATGACCATCTTGTTCTTTTCCCAAATGAATCAGTATAAAATGTAATGCGATTATAATTAACCCATGCATTTAAAGAATCAACAAAATTTTGGTTGATGATTATTTTCATTTGATTAAGTGAATCAAATAAATACAAAGATCGGCTATCATTTAAAAATGCATTTAATAAATTATCATATTTCTGATTATCCTTTTCAATTAAACGACCAAGAGAATCATAAGAATAAATTTCATTTTCCCCCAACGTAAATCCTGAATAATAACGATAAACAGTAAATAAAATTAAACTATCAATATTGTTATACTGCCAAGTTTGATCATCTTGTCTCACCCAAACAGGATCTTGAAAATAGTTGTTTTTTATACTAAGTAATTTGTTTGTTGAAGAATATTTATATAGCCTCTGATTCGAAGGTAAGCCAAGACTATCGTTTGCATACCCTGTCGAATTAATTAATAATGCATCCACGTTAAATGAGTCGACACCTGAATATTTTATTGAATTATTCTCTATACAATGGTGTATAACAACAGAATCAATCTGACTAATCTGGCTAAATACTATAAATGGTATAAGGGTAAAAAATAAAACTAAACGAATTGGTTTCATTTATGAAAAGTACTAAAATATAACTAAAATTCAAATTAGATTAGTGATTGATATATCCAGCTGCGACGGACTTGCTAACCCAACATTGTTTCCTTTCATTTCCCAGCGCTGCTTGGGATTTCTCCGCATGAAATTTTAAATGAATACCAATACGATGAGCCCTGAATAGTGGATAAACATCGCACAACTCAAATACAACGGATGAATATCCGTCGGAGCGTCGGAATTTTATTTAGCATTGGGGGAAGAAAGGAAATAGGAAAAAGTTGACATGTCTGGCGCAGCTGAGTTAGTAAAAACAACTAAATCGTCCAGATTAAAAAGATTATCTTATTCAGATTAATTTCGGGTTTATTTCCAATCTGTGAATCATGTAAACTAATTTAAAAATTATGTACCTCTTACTATTAAAAGATTCTCACATTTGTTGTATAAAAATTCAGGGACAAAATTAATGAAGAAATAAAATGACAACAAGAGTTGTTGCAGTCATAAAGCAATATCCTAAAGGCTTTTCAGCAAGAAACAAAAAAGAGATTTAAATGAAAAATAAAAACCCTAAAGAAAAAGTAAACCTTCCAGGCTACCCATTGTATCCGCAAAGTGATGATATTTTTAATCATTCGAAAGAAGAAACAGAAATAAATCCCGAAGACATTTCCAAAGTAAAGGCTGCAAATGAAAAAGAAGGAACAAAGAACGAAAAGAATTTTCTAGACGATGTTTCAGGAAGTGATTTGGATATTCCCGGTTCTGAATTGGACGATTTGCAGGAAAATGTTGGAAGTGAAGACGAAGAAAATAATTATTACAGTTTAGGAGGGGATAATCACAACGATTTGGAAGAAAATAAAGGAGAATGAATGGTTATGGACGAATTTAGAAATTATGAATAAAGTAATTCTATTAAATAATCGACCTGCTGGAAAACCAACATTATGTGATTATAAAATCCTTTATGAAGAAATTCCAACTATCATAACATAATTTTCAGCGAAACTATCGTTGAAGGATTTGATAATATTCCAGAAGCATTCTTTGATTTGTTTGAAGGAAAAAATGAATATAAAAGTTTATTAATAACCATAAAAAAAAATAACATGAAAATTTTAATAGTATTAACTTCTCATAGTGCCTTGGGAAATACAGGTGAAAAAACCGGTTTTTGGGTAGAAGAATTTGCAACACCCTATTATGTATTAGCCGATGCAGGTGCCGATATCACTATTGCATCTCCTAAAGGTGGTCAGCCACCGGTCGATCCTAAAAGTGAAAAAGCAGATGCTCGAACACCATCAACAGAAAGGTTTTATAAAGACAATGTACTACTTGATAAAGTTGCGCACTCTTTAAAACTGATAGATGTAAAACAAAAGGATTATGATGCAGTTTTTTATCCCGGAGGCCACGGGCCAATGTGGGATCTGGCATCTGATAAAATCTCGATTAAATTAATAGAGGAGTTTTACAATCATCAAAAGCCAATTGCGTTTGTTTGTCATGCGCCTGCTGCTTTAATTAATACGAAAGCAGAAAAAGGCAACCCACTTGTAAAAGGAAAAAATTTAACCGGCTTTTCAAATACAGAAGAAGTAGCAGTTAAACTATCTGAGGTTGTTCCGTTTTTATTGGAAGACGAACTTAAAAAACATGGCGCACATTATTACAAGGGTAAAGATTGGACATCTTTTGTAAAACAAGATGGGTTATTAATCACCGGGCAAAATCCTGCTTCTTCAGAAGCTGTTGCCAAGCTACTTTTACAAACGCTTAAAGTAGAAAATGTAATGCAATAGATCCTCAATATTAAAAAGTGAATTTACTCGTTGCATAAGACATGCTCATTACTGTCCTATAAAAAACAAACATATTTCAACGGTCATCTCCGCCAGCTGGCGGATTGTTTTATGCAATGGAAATTCATCCACCGTTCGATGTTCATGGTCATACCGTATTGTGAGACATGGATTATTTTCAGCAGTCAAAACCATCCAGCGAAACATTCCTTTCACCCCCAGCGAAACATTTATGGGTCCTAACGGCTCCTAACGTCTCCTTCCCGAAAGCAATCGGGAGAAAAGCAAAAAGGCTCATTTGGGTCCCGATTGCTATCGGGAAAGCCTAATGAGCCCCTGCCTGCATTGCATTTCGGCAGGCAGGCTAATGATTTGAAACTTGAGGTTCCGAGCGTACTTTGAGCATTTTTACCTACTGCTGGTTTGCATGAAGATGCGAAAGAGAAATTCTTATAGCGATCCCGATAACTATCGTATCTGCGTCAGGCTAAGAAAGGAGGTTATATGCCATCCCTTCGGGATTAAAAGGCTTACAGACGGATTTAATTCTATAAAAATGCCACTCCTTCGGAGTTGATTGATGTTAAATCCCGAAGGGATGATATTATTATAAAATTATGTAAACAATTTTTCATCAACCCTGAAGGGGTGTAATAAATCTCGCATTAATGAATAATCGTAAAATGAAGGCAGAGCAACGGTTGGGTGAATAATTTCAAAATTAGCCTGACGCATATGCGATTGCTATCGGGAGGAGCGAAACGTTTTTGAGCATAGAAGTAGCTAAGAGCTCTCAAAACTTTAATACTTC
>JANLOW010000036.1:0-35919 GCA_031366785.1 Bacteroidota bacterium
CCAAAATCAAACTATGCAGTTCCCGGATTGTATTTTTATGATAATTCTGTAATCAATATTGCAAAAAACCTCAAACCCAGCGCTCGTGGTGAGTATGAGATTACAGATGTAAATAAAGAATATCTAAAAGCAGGAAAATTAAAAGTTGGTATTTTAGATAAAGGTACTGCATGGTTAGATACCGGAACATTCGCTTCTCTCATGCAAGCCGGACAATTTGTTCAGGTAATAGAAGAAAGACAAGGTTTGAAAATAGGTTGCATTGAGGAAATTGCTTATAGAATGAAATTTATTGATAAAAACCAATTAAATAAATTAGCCGAGCCACTTGTCAAAAGCGGATATGGAAAGTACTTATTGTCACTATCATAGCTTCGCTAAATGCCTTTTTAAAATTTTCAATTTGACAATTTGACAACAAGTTGGAACTAAAATCAAGCTTTACAGTAAAAATAACCAAATAATTAATTGGCTTATTGCTCTTTATTTATATTCAATGAAAATTATCAAAAACTGAACTATAGTTTTTTGTTTCATTAAATAAAAAATAATTAGGACTATTAATCCAATCTCGCAACTGTCAGCTAAGTATTCACCCATTCAATTTGGGTATTGATAAAAAAGCTGAAGGCCGGTTTAAAAAAAATATTAAAATTTGGTTAAAACATAACCACTCATTATGAAAAGAAAAATACTAATTACAGGCGGTGCAGGATTCATTGGAAGCAGTTTGGCCGAGCGCCTTGCAAGGGACCCCGATAATTATATAGTAATAGTTGACAACCTCCTTACCGGTTCGATCACTAAAGTGCCTAAATCTGTGCACCAAAATGTAAAATTCATCAAAGGAAATGCAAATGACCTCATGGACATTGCCAGCGTATTTCACGCGTATCGCTTCGATTATGTTTTTCATTATGCCGCTGTTGTCGGCGTAAAAAGAACTCTGGCAAATCCCGTTTTGGTTTTAAATGATATCGCAGGAATCAGCCAAATATTAAATCTCTCTAAAAATACAGGAGTGAAACGCGTATTTTTTACCTCTTCTTCCGAAGTCTATGGCGAACCGGTAGAATATCCACAAAACGAATATACTACACCACTCAATTCGCGACTTCCTTATGCTATAGTAAAAAATGTTGGTGAAGCTTATTTACGTTCTTTTAAACGTGAATACGATCTGGATTTTACAATCTTCAGGCTTTTTAATACCTATGGTCCTAAACAAAGTACTGATTTTGTTATTTCCAAATTTCTTGCTGCTGCTTTGAAAGATAAAGACATCACCATTTACGGTGACGGAAATCAAACGCGAACATTTTGTTTTATCGAAGATCACCTGGATGCTACTACCAATGCATTATATAACAACCTCCTCGTAAACGATGTTGCAAACATTGGCACTGATCATGAAATTACAATGCTGGATCTTGCGAAAACAATTATAAAAATTACTAACTCTTCATCAAAAATTATTCATCTCCCATCTCTTAAAGAAGGTGATATGACCAGACGTAAGCCAGATGTTACCAAGATGAGACAGTTAATCCAAAAAGAATTTACTTCTTTGGATGAAGGAATAAGAGAGATAATCAAGAACAACACTTTTGCTCTCGCTTAGACTTTCTATTTACCAATAATTACATTATTACCCTTTTTCCAAAATCCCTAATTTGTCTTTGGGGTAATTTTGTTTAATAAAATAAATCTATTTTAATTAACGAATCAATATTTCAGCGAATTAACGAATTATAATTGTTCGTATGTTTACGTTATGCATTCTGAGATTTATTTTCGACAAATTATTGAGGCTGAATTAGCCAAGCTAAAACTCGATAATAAGCCGGCCCGGCTTTATGAACCTATTCGGTATATGATTAACCTTGGAGGTAAAAGGCTGCGTCCTACAATCCTTCTTATGAGTCACGAACTCTTTAACGGCAATCCTGAAAATCTTTTAAAACCTGCAATAGGTATTGAAGTCTTTCACAATTTCACATTGCTTCATGATGATATCATGGACAAAGCTCCTTTAAGGCGCTCTAATGAAACCGTTCACAAAAAATGGAATGCCGACATTGCTATTCTTTCCGGTGATACAATGTTTGTTCAATCTTGCGAATTAATGATGCAAGTAAACGAAAAATATCTTCGTGAAGTATTAAATATGTTTTTTAAAACCGCTATTGAAGTTTGCGAAGGACAACAATACGATATGGATTTTGAAACTGAAGATAACGTAACCATAGATGAATATCTCACAATGATTCGTTTGAAAACCGCATCATTGATTGGATGCTCTGCTTATATAGGAACAATTTGTGCCGGCCTCCCGATGAAAGACTCTTTACATATGTTTGAATTCGGTAAAAATCTCGGAATTGCCTTTCAATTACACGACGATTACCTGGATGTTTATGGTGATAAAGAAAAATTTGGGAAACAAGTCGGTGGAGACATAATAGCCAACAAAAAAACTTTTCTGCTTCTTACCGCTTTACAATTAGCGAAAGGAAATACGAAAATAGAATTATTAAAATGGATTTTTTCTAAAGAATATAATCCTGATCAAAAATTAAGTGCTGTTATTTCTATTTATGAATCGCTTGATGTAAAAAGACATACTTCCATAAAGATGGAATATTTTTTCAAAAAAGCTATGGATGAATTAAAAGCCGTCAATGCCCCGGCCGATAAAAAACAACCATTAATTTCCTTAGTAGAAAAATTAATGGTCAGAGAAAAATAAAAATATTAATTACCTTCCCCCCTATTCCCCCCTCATCACCTGAACCCAACCTCTATACTTTTTATCTTCAGAAATTACAAGGTAATAATATACATCCGCTTTTAGTCCATTGGCATCCCAGTCATTTTGATAATAATCACTGGTATAAACAAGTGACCCCCATCTGTCCCATACCTTTAAAATACAATGAGGAGTCAGATACTTGATTACAAAGAAATCATTGAACCCCGGACTAGACGGATAAGGTGAAAATACATTTGGAATAACTATTGGAGCAAAGTCAATAATTAATGTGTCTACATCAGGAACACAACTGCCAATCGTTGTTACTATTATAATAACAGAATCTAAATTGAAGTCTGCTTCAGAAGGAACATAAACTGCATTGAAAGTTGTATCTGAAGGAGTAAAGGTTCCCGTTCCACTGGAAGTCCATTGTTGTCCAAATACATTTGTTGCTGTTGGATGTAATGGAACCGATCCACCTGCCGTTGCCTTAGATAAAAGTGTAGTATCATTTCCAGCATTAATATTTGGAAGATGTTGAATGACAATATTTATTGTATCAGAAAGATTCAGACACGCTCCTGTAGTTGTAAGTATTATGTCTACTGAATTGGAAACTGTATCCAACGCTCCTGCTATATAACGTACACTTAAAGAAGTACTATCAGGAGAAAATGCACCATCGCCAAGTGTTGACCACTTAACACCTCCGGCATTTTGCTGGCTTCCGTTGAGCAAAATTGAATCCGTTATACATACCGATATATTATTACCTGCATCTGCAATTCCGGGAGGAATTACATTTACCGTAAATGAATCGTAAGTAGTACAATTGTATGAATTGGTAACTGCAACCGTATAGGTTGTTGTTACTAATGGACGAACTCCTATTACACTAAATGGTATTCCGCCCGGAGTCCAGAGATAAGTACCGCCTCCCATTGCCCGAAGAGAATCGATAGTACCATAACAAATCGGACTTAACGGACCGGTAATGCTTACAATCGGTGATGGAGAAAAATATAATACAACTCTACCTGTGTCATTAACACAAGGTGGGCTTTTTGCAACCATGGTTAAATGAACATATCCCGTATCAGCCGGAACAGGAATGTAAATGGCAGAAGCAATTGTGGTATCATTAAAACTTCCAGCACCGTCCGTATACCAACGAACATTTAATGTATTTGAATTTGCTACAATCTGATACTGCGCATTATTACAGATAGAAGCTGAATCGACTGCTATTAATGTCACCGGATGTTGACTGATTGAAATCGAAATATTTCCTGTATCACTATTACATCCAAATGAATTAGTTTCAAAAATATTTATGGTTCCCGAGCTGGAAGTTCCCCAATTAACAGTTAATGTATCGTTTGATGTATTGAGTGTATCTTGAAGATCATTCAAAACATTCCAAGTATAAACAGAACCCGGGTTTGCGTTGATAGTATATATTTCAGGTATATTATCACATACTAATGTATTTCCTGTAACAGATACAGCACTTGGTCGTGGGTTAACTCTTACATTAAATGCAGCGTAAGGCCCAATGCAACCGGCAGCACTTTCTTCATAGACAGTTAAAGAATCGATCCCTGGTAAAATCCATTCAAAAGTATTTACAGATCCTGTTGGACCTAAAACCATATTTCCACCGGATATTGTCCAGTAATAGGTTGAACCTGCAATTGCATTTACAAAATAGGTGTCTATTTCATCACTGCAAACTGTATCTGGTCCGGTAACTATTGGTGCAACCGGTAAAGGATTAATAATTACATTCATGTTTTGCACCACTCCCGAACATCCTAATGGAGTTGTTTCAACAACAGAAATAGATGCTAATCCAACAGTGTTCCAGTTTACAAAAATATTGTCTTGCCCTTGTCCGATTACTATTACTCCACCAACTACATTCCAATTGTAAGTATTAGCCGAAGGCGGTCCGACAGAATATTGAGTTATCGGGTCATTCTCACATACTAAAGAATCGCAACATATAATACTTGTTACAGGGACAGGATTAACGATTACATTTATTGTCGCAGTATCTGTGCAACTACCAACGGTTCCAATGACATTAAAAACATAAGGAGAACCGGCAGCGGTAAGTCCAGTGACTATTACTGTATCTGTTATATCTCCGGTATTCCAAATAAAAGAATTTGCACCTGAAGCCCATAGAACTGCATCTCCTCCTTCACAAAAGGTGGTATCGTTCGAAACAGTCAGAGTCACACCGTTTACTATAGTAACACTTTGAGAAAGCACTGTTGTGCATGTGGTAACAGCATCATTAACAGAAACGGTAAAATTAAAAACGCCTGCACCGCAAGAAGCAAAATCAAAAAGTTGAGAAACTGTTGAAGCCGATGATGGTACAGCACATGGAGGAATTGTATCCCAGGTATATGTTGAACCCGGAGACGCTCCAGTTATACTCAATGTAGATTGCAGCACAGGATCAGAGGTACATAAAAATGCAACATCTGCGGATAAGCTTGGTGGCGGATAAATTTGTAGTGTATCACTATACGTAGAATCGCAACCGGTCATATCACTTACAGTAAGGTAAAATATCGTTGGCGATGAAACAGTTGCAGTAGTAGAATATGCCGTTGTATCTGTAATTATAGCTGCAGGATTATTACTTGTCCAATTATAAACCAGACCTGTATCACTTCCTGATCCATCAAGATTGATCAACGTAGCAACTCCATTACATATAATTGAAGGAGTTACAGTAACATTAGCATTTGGATTTGGTCGTATTGTAGTTGCTATCGTTGAATCGATATAACAACCCGAAGAAATATCTGTAACTAATAAGGTTATTGAATCATTACCACAAATTGTCGCATTTGTAAAAATATTTGTTGGAGATACTATTGAACTTCCATTTTGACTTGTCCATAAATAGGACATTCCTGCTGTACTTCCTACTCCATTAAGAGTTACAGTTGCACAACCGCAGAAAGGTGAAATCGTATCAACAGATGCAAGCGGTTTAGGGCTAACTGTAAGATTATATGTAATCGTTTCTGTGCAAGTTCCCATTGTACCGGTAATTGTGAAAACAGTATTTGCAAGTGGAGAAACGATTTGTACGGCAGACGAAGAATCGGCAAAAGAATATGATGGAGAAGCTGACCATACATAGGTAGTAGCACCTGAAACTATTAAAGTATCCCTATCTCCAATACATATTTGAGTACGGCCGGAAACACTCATAGTCAATCCTGCAGTAACTGAAAAAGAAGTAGGAACTGTATCTTTACATCCTGTTACACCATCCGTTACAATTGCAATGAAATTATACGTTGCAGCAACCGGAGGAAAATCTGCCGTAATACTTGAAGAATCAGGAGCAGCTCCTGTAATTACGGAATAATCCGGTGAAGTGCCCCATTCATAAGTTGTACCCGGACCGGAACCCATAACGGTAAATGTATTCGAAAGCGGAGTTTGTGATGCGCATAAATTTGCTGAAGAAGCAGAAATAGTTGGCTGTGGATATTGATTAATAGCTACACAATCCGGCGTAGATGTGCAACCGTTTGCATCAGTTACAGTAACACAATAACTGGTAGAATCCGTATTAAATGTATAAGGATCAAAAATAGTATCGTTGTTTAATCCTGCTGATGGAGCCCATTGATACTGATAAGGAGCCAGTCCACCGGCTGCTGCCGCATTTAATTGGGCAGAGTCGTTGCGACAAACTGTGATGAATCCACCGGCAAAAACAGTTGGAACATCATTTACAATAACATCAACAGTAGTATCAGCCATACAACCTAGAGCATCGGTAATATTTAATGTAATTGTATATGGGCCACCTGGTGCAAGTGCTGTAACAATAGTTGAAGCACAACTAGAACATGAATAAGTACCAGCTCCTACCCAGGTATAAGCAACTGGCATCGTAACATTAGAGACACTTGAACTCAAATTAACATCTTTTCCCTGACAAACCTGCGATGGACCGGTAGCAGTTACAACCGGTTTTGGAAGAAGATTTATGGTTGTAAAAGTTGTATCGGGACCACAAACTCCCTGAGCAATTAGTCTTACCGAAAATGAAGGTCCCGCACCTACAAAAGTATGGTTAACAGACTGCCCGCTTGCAGTATTTAATGGCCCCGATAACGGATCACCAAAATCCCAATCCCAATTTGTAATATTTGGGGGTACATTCGGCGGATCAGGAAGAATTGATGCTGCTCCATTAAAAGTTATAACACTGCCAATACAAGAAGAAGGCGGTAAATAACTAATTACAGGAAAAAGATCCTGTGCTACTATTTCCTGGCTTACTGTTTTGCAACCGCATTGAAGATTACAAACACGCAGAATGACGTTTGTCGTTCCTATGGTGCTAAAAGTAATTGTTGTATCTGAACCTACTGATGGTATATAACTTCCTGCATCAAACTTCCAATCGTAAGTAATGTTTGTACCACCATGCAAAATTGTTGCACTTGGCTGAAGTAATGAAGAAAGAGGCGTACAACCTGAAGAAGGGTTTACATTAAAATTTGCATCGGGTCTTGCAACAATAGCATCGTTGGGTGTTGTTGCAATTATATCAAAAGCTTCCTGATTTCCTGCATTTCCATCAACCATTACATAATAGGTTGTTCCCGAAATAGTGGCAAATGTTATACTCATTGTACCGCCGGTTGCACTGCTTCCACTGGCGCATTGTCCAATCGTTGTTAATGTTCCGCAAGCGCCTGTATAAATTTCCATGTCGAGGCCCGGATTATTATTTATATTATTTACAGTTACCGTAGATGTTCCATTGTTTGTTGCGAGAACAATAAACCAAACATTGTTATTTAATACAGCGTCGCCACAGGTTAATGCCGGATCACTCCCTCCAACAGTTGCACCGATTGTGCTACGGTTTACAGAACTGCCGGCACATAATGTAACTGCTGATACGCAATTATCCTGAGCATGCGCTTTTATACTAAAAAATATTATCAGTATAAATAAATAGTTGGAATTTTTGATCACAGATTTTTTTTCAAGCTTCTAAGATAGCTTCTATCTTTATTATTCTTTTTACAATTGCAATGAATTATTAACACTGTATTTTCCTCTAAAATATGTGTCAATTAAGCGGTTTAGCAATGCTTTCAACATATATACACAATCATATACTCTATTTTGACCACAAAATTATACCCAAAAATCAATAAATATTATGTTGGAAAGATGAATCTCTTAGTCAATAAATGAAGATGCTACTAATGCAAAAGCCAATCTCAAAATCCTCCAATCAACAAATAAAAATCCCCATCTTTGCTACTCAATGAATAACCATCCTCCTGATCTTTTAAATCTTTTCTCTAAATTAACTTTGCGCAAGTTAATTAATGTTTTCAAAGTTGGTGGAGGATTTTATTTATCACGCTTAACGGGTAAACCACATGTTTTTGGATTGCCTGTTTCTGTTTCTATTGAACCAACAACTTCCTGTAACCTGAGATGCCCTGAATGTACAAGTGGTTTGCGAGCATTCACGAGACCAACAGGCATGCTCGAAGAAAAATTTTTCAGGGAAATAACTGATCAGCTTCATCGTGACCTACTTTACCTTATATTTTATTTTCAAGGTGAGCCATTTCTCAATCCAGATTTTATCAGGATGATTGAATATGCCTCTTCTAAAAACATTTATACGGCAACCTCTACAAATGCTCATTTTCTCGATAAAGAAACGGCAAAGAAAACTGTAGAAAGCGGACTCGACAGGCTTATCATTTCACTGGATGGAACTACTCAGGAAATCTATCAACAATATCGTATAGGTGGTTCACTTGAAAAAGTTTTAGAGGGAGCAAGAAATATTGTTGAATGGAAAAAAAAATTAAATTCTTCACTTCCTTATGTAGTTTTTCAGTTTTTAGTAGTTCATCCAAACGAGCACCAAATTAGCGAGGCAAAAAAACTTGCTAAAGAAATTGGTGTTGATAATATCGTTTTTAAAACTGCCCAAATTTATGATTTTGAAAAAGGGAATCCATTAATCCCACATACAAATAAATATTCCCGCTATAAGAAAAACAAAGCCGGCGAATACCTAATTAAAAATAGTCTTTTCAACCATTGCTGGAAACTATGGCATTCGTCCGTCATAACATGGGATGGAAAAACGGTTCCTTGCTGCTTCGATAAAGATGCAAAATATAAAATGGGTGATCTAAAAGAACAAAAATTCAAAGTGATTTGGAAAGGCGACTTATATAAAAAATTTCGTCAGGCTGTTTTAACTAGCAGAAAGGGAACTGATATTTGCACAAACTGTTCTGAAGGAACTCACGTCTTTAATTAATTTCTTTTAAAATCTTCAACTTCTTCAAATGCCTATTACAATCAATAAGACTTTTGTATTTTCCGAACACGATGCACCTGTTTATGGGTTGGAAACTTTCGGTGATTCTGCTTTTTTTTCCGGAGGCGGTGACCGAATTGTCAGTTGCCGGAATACAATAGAAGATTCCAAAGCAAAAGGAATAGTAAATACCGGCTCCACAATTTATTCTTTAAAATTTATTAGTGAAAAAAATATTCTTCTCGCCGGCGTTTCCGGTGGAGGGATGCATGTAATTGATCTTGACAAAAAAAAAGAAATCCACTTTCTTCTCAACCATGAAAAAGGAATTTTTGACATTAAATATTCATTAAAACACAATAAAATTATAACAGCAGGCGGCGATGGTAAAATTTCATTATGGTCGGGAAAAGACTTTTTGTTCCTTAAGAGTCTTTCATTTTGCAAAGAGAAAATACGGGCCATTGCTTTTGACCGGAATGAAAATGTGGCCGCAATTGGTTGCGGTGACGGCTCCATTCATCTTATCAAAATAGATGATTTAACAGAAATACACCGATTTAATGCACATCTGTTTTCAGTTAATGCAATCTGTTTTCACCCTGTTTTTAATGTTTTAATTAGCGGAGGAAAAGACGCCTATCTGAAATTTTGGAATTCCGAAAATTTTGAAATAATAAAATCTATTCCTGCTCATAATTTCGCTATTTATTCCATTAGTTTTTCTCCTGATGGAAATTATTTTGCTACAGGAAGCCGCGATAAAACTGTTAAAATCTGGGATGCGGAGACTTTCAATCTTTTATCAAGAATTGATTATGAAAAAAATAAGGGCCATTTGCATAGCGTAAATAAAATATTATGGATGAAGGACGTGCTTTTATCCGCAGGTGATGATAAAAAAATTATCGGCTGGGAGGTTTCAAAATAAAAAGGGAAATATATAAAAACAAAAAACTCCGGAATTTTCGTCCGAAGTTTTCTGATCAACAACTAAAATTACTTAACTTAAAACTTAACATGAAACACAACTATTATAACGCTTGTTTGTAAGAAAAGTTTCATTTATAATAAAAAGATCGATTTTATTGAAAATTTCAATTTTTATAAACCTTTTTTACCGAAAAACAAATGTTAGTGAACAAAAATTCATGTTGTTTTTTGCATGCAATTATAAATTAATTAAAAAAGCAAGATGATAATAAAATCATCTTGCTTTTATTTTAATTATTCCCTTGTAAGCTAATTATTTTATCATTCAATTCCTGACGATTTAATAATCTTTATTATTCGGTAATAATCTCCTTGAGTAATTCTTACAAAATATATTCCAGATCTGAGAGTATGACCCATATTTATAGTTCCAGCTGAATGCATGATTGATTCTACCACACGACCTGCTACATCTGTTATTGTAATATTTGCATCTCCTTCCAATGGCGTTATAAATGTAATAGTAATATCTTCTCCGAAAGGATTAGGATAAGCAATTGCATTTATTTTTGTCGGAGCATCCGGCGCAGCTAATCGTGGAGATGATTGTGAACAAGTTGTATCAATAAGAACCTCAGAATAACTGCCTGTCTTACTCGGATTGGCTTTCACATAAGTAATTACAGGCCTTCCAAATCCTGCAGATCCAAATGCAGATAGATTAACTGTTACTTCATACCACACATCATAAATCCAATTAGGATAATTTACATTTGGCGAATAACTGCTATTTGTCGCAGGAGAATTGGTAGTCAACACATAACCGAACGAATTTAAATTCTTATCGAGTGAAGATGTTGTATTGAGAATATCAGAAACATTTCCTAAAATCATTTTTCCTTGTCCTCCGGTTACCCCAAGACATTTATATCCCGAAGCAATTGTATTACTTGATGTAATATAATCCAAATTAAATTCCATTTTCTTAACATTAGCGGCATCGTACAATGCCAATTGTAAATAAGAAGATCCTGCCAAATCATTGAATTTGTGTCCGGAAGGCCATCCAATGGCACTAAAACCATATGTATTATCTACAAAATTCTTTGAGAAAGTGGTTCGAATAGTTGCTTTATTGGCAGCACTATCAATAGTCCATTCCTGACTAGCTCTAACATAACTATGAGTAGAACCCTTGTAACATATTTTGTCTGATTGCGGAGTTGCCGGAGTTACCGGAGTTGCCGGGCTACAATTTACATCAGGAATATGAATGGTAGTACATGTTTCACCAACATCTCCTCCCGTTTTATTTTGATCGCCATCATGAACCATAAACACTAACCGATATGTATGCCCGGAAATTAATCCTAATTTATTTACATCCCAGGAAACTTCTGCACCATATCCTTCGTCATTTAAACTAGCAAAACCTCCTGCCGGTGTATGTGAACCAGCACCAAGATTCCAATTATTTTTTGCCGGGTCTGCATCAGTTGTAATTGTAACAAGTGGCGGATTCCGGGTTTTATCAATCGTCTTCACCGCACTTTTCCACATTCCACATACTCCTGTTGGAGAGATACCCTTTCCTCCCTGTTGCCAATCTCCAATACGACTGTTGGGCCCGTTTACGGTAAGGTCTGTAATGAAAATGGAAGGCCACAATGGACGACCACCACCTGCAGCAACATCATTCGCTGCTTGATCACCTGACGAAATTGTATCACCAACTAGTGGATTAACAAAACAAGACGCCGTAGCAGGTGTTGGTGTAATAGTATAATTTGTAGTCGTGATACCACTAAACGTTTTCACGCTTACTGACCTAACACCTAATAAAAGAGCATGTTCATCATTATACCATAACTTAATCACTGACCCTGTAGAACCGCAAGAAGCAGGTCCCGGATCAGAAGCTCTTAAAACTTCACTCTCATTAAAAATAACCGCGGAGCGTGGCAAATTTGTATTATCTGGATAACTTAAATTACAGTTACAATTAATTCCTTCCACAGTTGCTGTAGCTGATGCGCTCACACTTATTCCTCCGGAAATTCCGGAAGCTTTTGCAGTATTAGTATGCGTTTTAGAAAATGTAAATGAACGGTTGCATGTAACACTGTCTCCCGGCAAAATCGGGCCCCATGTGCAAACATTAATATCATCCGCAGTATTGGCAGGCGTTGCATTATCATCGATAATATTACCGGATGCACTGAAGTATTCACTTTTATTTTTAACAACATATTTAAAATTCACCGTCGTTGATACACCATCTTGAAATTCACATATATCAGGCGTTTTTTTCAAACTGATACCACATGCATGCGTCGATAATGTTCGTGAACATGAACTGCTGCATCCGGAAGCATTTGAAACGCTTACGGAGTAATATCCGGGTGCCGAAGCTGTAATTGAAACTGTTGTAGCTCCTGTATTCCACAGGTATGCAGTTCCTCCGTTTACAGTAAATGTTGTATTATCTCCCTGACATAAATCATTGTTTCCTGTAATAGTACATGCTGGCAATTGGTTTACAATAACTGTTTGAGAACATGTACTTATGCAACCATTTGCATCTGTGACTACTACTGAATAAGTTCCTGCCGAATTAACTGTTATACACGATGATGTCGCTTCAGTACTCCATCCGTATGAAGCTGCTCCGTTTGGAGCACAAAGTGTTGTTGACCCCCCCGAACAAATTGATGAAGCTCCCGTAATTGTACAAGTTAATGGAGTATTCACAGTTACCGTTTTACTGCATGAATTTGTGCATCCATTAGCTCCTGTTACCATTACTGTATAATTACCCGAACCAAAAACATTTATACATTGTGTTGTTGCTCCTGTATTCCATGAATAAGATGAAGCCCCAGGCGAAGCACATAAACTTGTTGAACCTCCGGCACAAATACTCGAATTACCTGTTATACTGCAATTTGGTGTTGTAAGAATATCAATATTCTGGCTGCAAGTTGCACTACATCCATTGGTACCTGTAACGGTTACAGAATAATTTCCGGATGTATTAACAGTTATACACTGATTAGTTGAACCTGTACTCCAGGAATAATTTGCTCCCGCAGCTGTCGCACAAAGTATTGAAGAACTTCCATTACAAATCAGAAGATTTCCCGCTATCGAACAGTTCGGCGCATTATTTATCGTTACACTTTTATTACATGTGCTGCTGCATCCATTATTATTTGTAATCGTTACCGAATAATTTCCGGCTATATTTACTGAAATACATTGGGTCGTTGCTCCTGTGCTCCACGAATATGAAACTGCTCCTGCAGGTGCACATATATTTGTAGACCCTCCCGAACAAAATGAACTATTTCCGGTAATTGAACATGCCGGCGGCGGGTTTACAATTACTGATTTACTGCATGAACTACTACATCCGTTTTCATCTATAACCGTCAATGAGTATGTATTTGTACTAGATACTGAAATACATTGCGATGTTGCCCCGGTACTCCACGAATATGATTGAGCTCCTGCCGAACCGCACAAATTAATTGAGCCACCGGAACATGTTGTATTGTTGCCTGTAATAGTACATGATTGAGGGTTATTAATTGTTACTACTTTATTGCATGAACTGGTGCAACCATTAGCATTTGTAATTGTGACTGAAAAATTACCTGCTATACTCGCTGTTATACATTGCGTTGTCGCACCGGTATTCCATAAATACGAAGACGCTCCCGGAGGCGCACATAAATTCGTCGAACCGCCCGGACAAATACTACTACTTCCATTTATAAAACATTGCGGTGGGTTATTAATAGTAACTGTTTTGCTGCAAACACTGCTGCACTCATTATCATCAGTCAATGTTACCGAATATGTACCTGCACTTGTGACAGTAGTACATTGTGTAGTTGCTCCGTTGCTCCATAAATAGGTTGCTGCTCCCGAATTGGCACAAAGACTGGTTGAGCCTCCCGCGCAAAATGAACTATTACCTGTAATTGAACACTGTGGAGGATTATTCATAATTACTGTCTTATTACAAGAACTAGTGCAACCGCTTTCACCTGTAATTGTTACCGAATAAGTACCTCCGCTATTTACATTAATACATTGGGCTGTTGCACCGTTATCCCAAACATACGATATTGCTCCGGCCGGGGCACACAAATTTGTTGAGCCGCCCGGGCATAGTATACTAGTTCCAATAATAGAACATACCGGTGGATTATTAATAGTAACCGTTTTACTACAAGTACTGCTACACCCGCTGGAATTTGTTAATGTTGCTGTATATGTTCCGCTGCTTGAAACAGTGATACATTGAGTGGAGGCTCCTGTATTCCATAAATAATTTGCTGCACCAGAAAGTGCACATAAATTGGTTGAACCTCCCGGACATAATGCTGTATTCCCGCTAATACTGCATATAAGCGGAGCCTGGCCGTCAACCGTCTGGCTACTTGAAGAAGTACATCCATTTGAGCCGGTCACAGTAACCATATAAATTCCAATCGCATTTACTGAGATACATTGTGCAGTTTCGCCAGATGACCATGCATAAGAAGGTAAGCCGGCCGGAGCACATAACTGAGTAGTACCTCCAGGACAAATAAATAAATTTCCTGAAATAGTAACATTAGGTGGATTATTTACAGATACAACTTTACTGCATGTGCTCGTGCAACCGTTAGAATTGGTAATAGTAACTGAATATGTTCCTGCATTTGTTGCTGTTATACATTGTGTACTTGCTCCTGTACTCCATAAATAAGCAGAGGCACCTGCGGGAGCACACAAATTAGTAGAACCTCCTGCACAAATAGTGGAGCTACCACTAATGCTACAATTCATAGGTGTTCCTACTGTTACAACTTTATTGCATGAATTACTGCATCCATTCGATTCAACAACTGTTACTGAATAAGTTCCCGCACTATTTGCATTAATACATTGTGTTGTAGCTCCCGTATTCCATAAATATGAAGTTGCATTTGCAGGCCCACACAAATTCGTTCCTCCGCCCGAACAAATAGTTGTATTACCACTAATTAAGCAACTTGATTGAGTACTCAATGTTACCGTCTTACTGCATGTACTAACGCCTGCCTGATCAACAACTGTAACAGTGTAAGTTCCTGCACCCGTAACATCTATACAAGGCGTAGTTGCACCTGTATTCCATAAATAAGAAATTGCTCCTGGTGGTGCACATAAATTCGCAGTACTTCCCGGACATATTATATTGTTACCCGTAATCGAACATGTCAAAACACTATTTACTGTAATTGTCTGGCTGCATATAGAAGATGAATTACCACATCCATCCATCGCTTTCCATGTTCTTGTATAATTAACCGCTCCGCTTGGAAGAGTAGTAGATGTCGTAGATATAACAATTAATGTAGGAATACCACAGGCATCACTCATTGTTGGTGTATCAAATACAATATTTGGTGTATTGTTTGGAACAGATTTGCTAAGTGGTGCAACAATCATAGGTATTGTATTATCCAAAATAGCAATTGCACGGGAACAAGTAGTTGCAACTAAAGCGTTGGTATACGTAATTGTTAAAGTGTATGAGGTGTTGCAATTAGAACCAGCTGTTACATTTACTGTTCGATTATTTGTAGATCCCGTTATTGTACCAGAACCTGTAATTGTCCAGGAATAACTTGACATTCCGGTCGGTGCTGAATAAGTTATAACTGAATTTGGGCAAACCGGTAATGCTGGGGAAATTAAACAATTCGAAATTCCCACCCCGGGAAGACCCCCGGTAGTTTGTGCCAATACAAAAATTGAATTAAACATAAGAAGTATTATTATTCCAGCTTTAAAAGAATATTTTCCTTTACAAAAAAATAAACCAACTTGCATTAATGGTTTATTGATTTGTAGTCTTCTATTAACTATCTTTTCAATTCTATTTTGTAATGAAAATGAAAGTAAATTTTTGTCTTCCATGACCTGTTGTTTTATTTATTATGTCTCTTATACCCTTGATTAAAATATTTTGAATTTGATTTTCTCTTTGACAACTAAATATTTGACAAATTAACAGCATAACTTCGCCAGAATACAGAATTATATGGTAAATGATTACAGTTCTTATGCTGAAGCGTTTTTAAAATAGGCAGATAATTTAAATTCATTATTTAATTAAATATTTCCAGGTATATTAATTACTAAAGAATACCCATTAACTTAAAGCGCATAGTATAAAATAGGTTTCCTGTTTTTTTCACAGAATTCTTCAAAATATTAAAAGAAAAATCATAAAAAAATTCTACTGAAAATAACCTTACATTTTTTTGTAAGATTTATAAGCAAATATTAAAAAAGTTGTATCAGTATATTAAAATTAACAAATTCATCAGTAAATTCTTTTCTAATATATTAATTATAAGAAAAATTAATTCTATAATCATCAATGATCTTTTACATCTTCATTTATTTTACTCAAATGTTTCTTCTACAAGGTATATATTGTTGCCTTTCATAGAAAGATAATGAAATTTTTCCGGTGAATCAAAAATTATTTCACCTTGCCCAAGGATGGAATCATACTTCCCCCCTTTTTGTTCGTCAACAACAACAAAATCTTTATTATCCAATCTGACCGAATAGGCGTATCTTTTATTATCCGGGCTAAAAGAAATTGCAAATACATCGTTGTATGGAACACTTTCTTTTCCATCGGCAATCACCATTCGCTTTGTATTGTTTTCAACTGCATAAGCCATTCGTTTATTATCCGGGCTGAATGTAGTTGTAATCTGAAGTACATCCCCATAGCGTTTTCCTTCCTTTCCATTACAAACCATAAAAAATTCATCATGCATTTCAACTTTAAAAACAACATTTTCCCCATCACTGCTGAATTTTAAAGTTCCTTCCACTACTGTTTCATACGGTCCTTCTCTTTTGCCATCAATTACGGCAAACTGCTTAAACCCTTCTCTATCTCCTACAGCTTTCTCCATAGCATATCCTAATCTAGAGCCATCCTGACTATAACATAATGAATGAACCCAATCATATTTTTCACTTTCAACATTATCACTGACTACAACACTCTTTCCGTTTTTCGTGGCTGAAAAAGCGCAATGCATACCATCATTACTCAATATAACCAAATTTACAGATTCATAAACAGAGCTTTTTTGATCATCCCGAATTACAAATGAATGATTTCCTTCTACTGCCCAATAAACAAAATGATTTCCTTCCGAACTTAATATCGGAAACCCTACCTGATCATACAATGCTCCTTCTTTACCATTAATAATTACACATTGTTTTTTATTTATTTCAGCACTATAAGCCATTACTTTATTATCCATACTGAATGTTATGCTGTTCTCATCAATACTATCAAACAACTTTCCTTTAGTATTGTTATTAATCATACAACATTTACCATCTTTTTTTATTACATAAATATAATTTTTACTGTCAGGCGTAAATTGTATCGTTGTAATTTCGGAAAATGGCTCAATCGAAATTTGTTTTCCATCCACAATTAAGAACCAGTTTGTTCCATTGCGTGCAGCGTATGCATATTGTCTGCTGTCGGGACTAAAAACAGGGAATGTTACAAAATCATAACTGTTTCCATTTTTACCATCTATCACAGCCATTTGTTTATTTCCACTATTAATACGAAAGGCAACTCTCCGCATGTCCTTACTAAAAGTAAAACTATTATTAACCATTTCAGAAATTTCTATTTTTGACAGTAGGTTTTCAGTTACTTTTCTATTTATTTTCTGAGCGAAAGATGATTGAACAAAAAGTCCAATAAGAATGGTGAAAAAACAAATTGATTTAAATTTATGTATCATTATTTTGTAGAATTATATTGTTAAAGCCATATTGTTAAAGTCTGAGATAAAAAATATGTTTCTGCAATTGTATATATAATCCTACAAAAAAATGTAAGATGAAGTAAAAACGATTTGAACCTTTAGAATAAATTTAATTTTAGAAAAAAAAACAATTATGATAATTAATAGTTAAAAATCTTACTTAAAAGCGGCGATCCACTTACAGGTTTTAATATTATAAAATAAACCCCGACAGGCAACGAAGAGATGTCTTCAAAAGTATAAGAACTAAACCCTTCAAGTGCATTAATTTTTATTGATTTTTCTATTTTCCCATCCTGATTTAACATTATTATTTCAATTTCTCCTCCTTCTTGAAGGCTATAATCTATTTTGAAAACCCCTTTAAATGGGTTTGGACTTATTCCAATTATATTATTAGTTGATTCTTCATGATTTATATTTTTTACATGTATCGGTAAATATATCTTATACTTACCATCAAAGTTAGTTTGAATAAGACGATAATAATTATCTCCACTATAGGGGGCCTTGTCAGTAAAAGAATATGAAATATCCTGTGAACTATTACCTGCTCCGTCTACTTTCCCGATTTCAATAAAATCATATCCATTATTGCTTCTTTCAATAGTGAAATAGTCATTGTTTAATTCACTTCCTGTTATCCATTGAACAACGACATTTTTATTTTCTTTTTTTGCTGAAAAACTTTTTAAAGTTATTGGTAAAGTATTTTCGCTCACCGCAATTATCTGAGATACGAAATTTTGTCGGCCGCATGCATCAATTACAGTACATTTTAATGCTCCGTTAAGAGGCGTTGGTGTATTAGAAGCTGTAAAACTTGCTGAAGCAGATGTACCATTCGTGAAAGTTCCGCCAACCGTTGTTGACCATAAATAAGAATACGGTGGATTACCAGAAGATATTGTTACAGATACTGCTTTAGTCTCATTTGCTTTAAAAGAATTAGGAATAGTATAGCTGCTAAAAGTCAATTTTTTTGTTATTCCGGCCAGTAATACGAAATTGAAAAACGCTCTTTGTGCAGCAACTTTTTCTGCTGTTGTGCCATTACCTCCCAGATCATGTCCCGCTTCATACATTACATATCCATTGTTTGGGTCACCAAAACCTGGACCATAAGCCATCAATATTCCTTCGTTTGGAGATGTTCCATCGGATGTTGTTACAAGACGCTTTGTTGTTGACCGCCACGAACCTGAACCAACAACTTGTGGTTGATACCACTTTTCTGATCCACCATCGCACGCACCATCCATCGTACCCATGAATTGCATTACAGGATCGGCAGGATAATAATGTGTAAAAGGTGATGTTGGATTTCCAGCATGTGTTTCTGTAACCGAAACACATTTGCCATTGCTATAACATTTAAGCCCATTTGTTGTTAAATAATTTAAACGTTGAAATGGTGCAACAGAATTTTGAATTCCTTCCATTACACTAACCGCATGACATTCCACCCAAATAAAACTTTTTGATACCGTTACATAATTATACAAATATCCATGAGATGCCCAGGTAGGATCCCCATGAGGATTGATCCAAATATCGTTGCAATCTTGTAAGATAGAGGGAGTACCAATAACATAACCTGTAGATGGAATAGCTGCATTAGTATAGTAATTTACAATTATACTTTCTTTTCCTGCCTGATTATCTATAATTGAAATGGAAAATGCAGTAAGTGTTGTATAAACAGGAACAGAAATTGATGCTGTAGTATAAACACCTTGAACACCTTGAGTTTGCCAATATGTAATTCGATTAGCGATAGTGGAGCTAATATATTCAGCAGGAATAATGAATGGTCCACCTTTATAGTTAATAGCATTGTAGGTAAAATCTGCACTGTCTTTTAATTTCGCAGGCTCTATTACCCATTTTATAGGAACACTATAATTAACAATTAGATCATATAGCATTCCGTAGGGTTTTAAACCATTGCTGTAGGTCTGTGGTGTAACTCCCATATTAATTATGAAGGATCCGGATGATAAAGTTTCAGTTGCAGCTTTTACTTTTTTAACATTAGTAAAATTAAAAAAAACTACCAACGAAATTAATGTTCCTGTAGCCAGAAATAAAAATATGAATCGATACCTTAAAGTGGTTAGCAGGTTCTGTTTTTGAACCAAACGCATCATCGACTTAAAAGCCCCTGAATTCATTTATCTTAAAATATATTGATTAATACCTATTTTGAACTAAACATAGTTTATTTATAATACGACGTTAACAATAAAAGGTTTATAATGAATAAATAGAAATATTTCAATTTTCACAAAAAAATTAAAAAAAATCCCTCTCTGAAACAGAGAGGGATTTAATATATCTAAACTTTAAGAGTCGCAATAAAATTACTCAACAACCAAGCGCAGCGTTTGGATTCTGCTTCCTTCAGTCTGTATGGAAATTAAGTACAGCCCTTTTGAAATATTCTCAAGGTTAATTTCTTTAACATTGTAACCCTCGACAGCAGGAATATTCTCATTGATAATTTCTTTACCAATTATATCCACAACTTTAAAGGAGTATTTAGCATTTTGATTTGCATAAAACGAAACCATTGTTGATCCATTTGTAGGGTTAGGATAAGCTGATAGAGATGTCAATGATTCAGAAACATATATTGATTCATTGGATCCATTATTAGCAAGTTTGCTGTTTGGATTAACATTTATGACAACAGGACTTGTTAAAGTATTTCTACAGCTACTTAAAGAATAAACAATCGGATCGCTTTGGCCACAATCGTTATTAGCAACAACTTTAACTTCTCCTGAAATAAATCCAGTAGGGAAACATATAGTTGCTAAAGAAACTGTGGTTGTTAATGGATTACCGGAACCTGATGCTCCAGTGCTTCTAATTATTGCACCTATTGGTGCTGTGTAAGTCCAGGATTTTGCATCTTGTACATTATCGATATTAAATACATAACAACTTCCAGGGCAAGCAGAAACAGGTGGTGGCGTTTTCCATACCGGCGTGCTAGGCACACTTGATACGAATAACTCAGCAGCTGAACTGGTACCACATGCATTACATGTAGAAACTGTTACAAAACCATCTTTAAATCTTTCAGGGAAGGTTACCAATACATCAACAGTATTACCAATTACAGTAAGGGGATTACCGGTATTTCCATGTCTGTCATCAATTAGGGAACCTTGAGGTGCATTCCAAACATGACATGTAGCACCAGGATCACGGGCAATTTCATACTCATGTGTAGAACCACCGCATATTCCTATTACTTCATTATCAAATTTATCGGCTTTATACCAAACTGGTACTGTAGGTGCACCATATACATTCAATACTCTATTTTTACTTGTGCCAATACAATTTTTAGATTTAACTCTGACAGTTCCACTCGTAAACCCTGCCGGTGCACTAACAACTATTAATGTTGAACCTTGTCCTGACACAATTACTAACCCACCAGTAGTAGACCAAATGTAACTTGTAGCACCTGCTACAGGAGAAATTGCATATGTTCCATCTGTAAGAGGGCAAAGTGAAACCGGTCCGGTAATTGGTCCTGGTTTAGAAGGTTTTTCAGTAAGTCTAGGAACATTTAAACAGACACTTGGAGACGTACCACAAGGAGTTACTGCTCTTACACAAACAAAACCACCGTTATAACTGTCTTTGAATCTAACTGTAATACAAGTACCAACAGAAGAACCAGAAGAACCTCTAGGCACTGTCCAGATATAAGAAGTTGCGCCGGGAACAGGATCAATACAAAATACGATGCCTCTTTCTCCACGACAAGCACCAGCCGGTCCGCTAATTGGTCCTGGAGGGTTAGTAGATGAACCGGTTACACCAACAATAGCTGTTGAAGTAGCAGAACAGCCATTGGCATCAGTAACGGTTACAACGTAGTTTCCGCCGGCAAGACCAGTTGCAGGGTTTGTCGTTTGCCCGCCTGGAGACCATGAATAGGTATAAGCTGGAGAACCACCACTTGGAGTTGCAGTAGCCGTTCCATCACTTGTTGTACATCCTGCAGGAGTTGTAGATGAACTAATTGATATTTTAGAAATATGAGATACTCCTGTAATTGAATTACATGCATCAGCGGTACAAGGATCGTTGTCATTTATATTTACCGGTGTGTGAGATACGAGACCGGTTAATTGATCACATGCATCTAATGTACAAGCATTGTTATCATTAGTTAATGTAAAGGTTACTACAACAGTGCTAAACTCAGCAACACATTCACCCGGAGGATCATTCGTAGTAAGTTTTAATGTTACATTACCGAGTGCTAAATCGCCAACAGTTGGAATATAGGTTGCATTCAATGTAGTTGCATTAGGTGTAAATAATCCACCTGATGGCGATGACCATGTACCTACTGTTGCATTAGTGATAGAACCATTTAGTATAACATTACCGCAAGAAGTATATGGTCCCCCTGGATTCGCAATCGGACATCCGCAACCGGGGATTACAGTATGGAATATACCTGTGATTGAATTACATCCATCCGTTGTACATACATTGCTATCATCGGTAACAACGGCTGTATGAGTTATAGCTCCGGTTGATGTATTACAAGCATCCGTTGTACAAAGATTATTATCATTAATATTTACAGCTATATGACTAATAAAACCTGTTAAAGTATTACAAGCATCCGTGGTACAGGCATTGCCATCCGTTGTGATTACATCTGTATGAGTAACAACTCCTGTTGAAGTATTACAAGCATCTGTTGTACAAAGATTATTATCATTAATATTTACAGCTATATGACTAATAAAACCTGTTAAAGTATTGCAACCATCAGTTGTACAGGCATTGCCATCCGTGATGATAACATCTATATGCGTAACAACTCCTGTTGAAGTATTACAAGCATCCGTTGTACAAGCATTATTGTCATTAACGTTTATTGTAACATGAGAAATACCTGTTAAAGAGTTACAAGCATCCGTTGTACATGCATTGCCATCATCAAAAACAACAGGGGTATGAAACACTCCGGTTAATGTATTACAACCATCGGTAGTACATGCATTGCCATCTTCGGCTGAAATTCCATTATGAGTAATTAAACCGGTCGATGTATTACAAACATCGACTGTACAACCATTGCCATCATCTATTGTAAGGAGAGCTGTATGTGAAATAACACCGGTGGAAGTATTACAAGCATCCGTTGTACAGGCATTTAAATCATCTATATTAATAAGAGCTGTATGTGAAACAACACCGGTGGAAGTATTACAAGCATCCGTTGTACAGGCATTGCCATCATTAGTATTAACGTCTAAGTGCGTAATAACTCCTGTGGAAGTATTACAAGCATCTGTTGTACAGGCATTGCCATCTGTGGTACTAACATCTGTGTGAGTAATAACTCCTGTTGAAGTGTTACAAGCATCTGTGGTACACGCATTGCCATCATTAGTATTTACGTCTAAATGTGTAATTACTCCAGTTGATGTATTACAAGCATCTGTTGTACAAGCATTGCCATCATTAGCATTAACGTCTAAGTGTGTAATTACTCCTGTGGAAGTATTACATGCATCTGTTGTACAGGCATTGCCATCCGTTGTGATAACATCTGTATGAGTAACAACTCCTGTTGAAGTATTACAAGCATCAGTTGTACAAGCATTACCATCATTAGTATTTCCATCTATATGACTAACAACTCCTGTTGACGTATTACAAGCATCCGTTGTACAGGCATTGCCGTCATCAGTGACTAATAAATTGTGAAATATACCTCCTGTGCTCGAATTACAACCATCAATTGTGCAAGCATTACCATCATCCGTAATAACAGGAGGATGAGAGACAATGCCATTCGATGTATTACAAACATCTAATGTACAAATATCACCATCATCTGTAATTGCAGGTGTGTGGAATACTCCTGTTAATGTTAAACAACCATCAGTGGTACAAGCATTACCATCGTCAGTAATTATTTGTGTATTAAAAATACCGGTTATTGAATTACATCCGTCTGCTGTACAGGCATTGCCATCATCAATAACAACTGAATTATGGAATACACCGGTAATTGAATTACATCCATCAATTGTACAAAAGTTGTTGTCTTCAGAAATAGCACCATCAAGCATTACAAATTGGACTACGCCGGATGTACATGGAGTTGCGGTTATAACTGATAAAGAATGGGAGCCTGGTAAAAGTCCAAAAATTTTAAATGGATTTGATGTATATGGCACTGCTAAACCGGCATCTAATGAATAAGTACCTGTTGGGGCAATTCCAGCACCTGTTAATGTTACAATAACACTATCATTAGTACCTCCAAAACATGGGGGTGGTATAATTTGAGTGGTATTTACAACAGCGCAAGTTGCACCGCCGCATTGAGCTGCCGGATTACCTTCAACAAAATGTTGGGCTTGTACAGTTACATCGACACCCGATGTTGCTGTTCCTAAATAAAAGCTAACTTTTGTTGCAGTAGTCGAACTAGTACCTGTAGCAAATTTCCAAACAAAGTTTGGTGTACTTCCATTTGCAAAATCAACTGTATTAGTTATTTTGAATTTTCCTATTCTGAATCCTGGAGGACCTGGACATACAACAGCAACCGTAACAGGTGTGGCAATAGCTGCAAGAATTCGAAACTGTTTGCTAGTTTGATTAACATTTGAGTTAACTGATTGCTGAGCGGCTGGTAAAGCTGGATCTGCTGAACCTGCAACAAAACCACCGGTAATTACACCTCCGGCAGCCATACCTGCATAATTAAATTCAAGACCTGCCTGAACCGAGAGGAATTTTTGTGTGTTTGTGCCTGTCCATTCAAGCCAAATTTCAAATTCCATATTTCTACAATCAAGATAATTAATGTTTTTGATATATTCGTTATAAGTATTGGTTTGTGAATAACCTTGACCCAAAAACATTATCATAAACATTAAACTCAATATAACTCGATTATAATTAGTCAGCCTTTTTTTCATGCGATTAGTATATTATATTTATTTATTTATTTATTTAAGATGATTTACGAATCTTAATTATAGAATAGAAGACCCGTTGATTTAAAAATACAATTCCTATGACTTTGTTGTTTTTTTTCTGAATGCTTAATTAGACACAACTTTAATCGGCAAAATTTACAACAAATAATTACGCTTTGCCTACATTATTTGGGTAATTATTGAATAAACGTGGTGAATGGATGTTTGTCGCTCGATACGTGAAACTGAAAAAATGGTTCTGATGCTCTGAAGACCGCTTCCAGTAAGCCGAAGGTAGTTATTAAAATATAAATATCAAAAAAAAGAAAAAAAGAAATTAAAAAATGCTCTAATCATTAGATTTTCAAAAGAAACAGAATATTTTCAAATAGTCATTATCTCCTTTTCTTTTGCATCAAGGTGTTTATCAATAATAGCAATAAATTGATCTGTTATTTTTTGAATTTGGTCTTCTAATCCTTTTATAACATCTTCAGGAATAGATTTTGATTCTTTTTTTATATGCTCATTAGCATCTCGACGGATATTTCGAATACTAACTTTGCCATGTTCAACTTCTGCTTTTGTTTTTTTCACAAGTTCTTTCCGGCGTTCTTCTGTCAAAACTGGTATATTAATGCGTATTAAAGTTCCATCATTTTGTGGATTAAACCCTAAATTTGCCGCTTGAATGGCTTTTTCTATAGGAGCTAACATAGATTTCTCCCATGGTTGAATTGCAATAGTCCGCGCATCAGGAATAGTTACACTACTTACCTGGCTCAAAGGTGTATTTGTACCGTAATAATCCACATGAACACTGTCAAGCATTGTTGGATTTGCTCGTCCCGCCCGGATCTTCGAAAGCTCTGACTCAAGATGTTCAATAGCTTTTTGCATATGCATTCGAGAATCGTTAATGATTTTGTTAGGGTCTAACATATAGAGACGAAATTACATTGTTATTGTTATATAAAGTATCAAGAATCAATCCTGAAAACTATCGGGAAAGAATCAAGAATATTATTATAAAATTATTTTTTTATAATCAGCTTTCACTTAAGCGAGATTAAATATTTTGATTGTTTATCGATCATAATAATCTAAAAAAAAAATTATTTTTTTAAAACTCTACTAATGTTCCAACAGATTCCCCTTCGAGTACTTTTAAAAAATTGCCGCCTTTATTCATATCGAAGACGATGATTGGAACTTTATTCTCATTACATAATGTAAAAGCAGTCAGGTCCATAACTTTCAAACCTTTTTCATATACCTCATCAAAAGTTATCGTATGATATTTCACAGCATCCTTATTTTTTTCCGGATCAGATGTATAAATTCCATCTACACGTGTTCCTTTTAAAATAACATTTGCTTCAATTTCAATTGCTCGCAATGAAGCTGCTGTATCAGTAGTAAAATATGGATTACCGGTTCCTGCACCAAAAATAACAACACGCCCTTTTTCTAGATGCCGAACCGCCCTACGTTTTATATATGGTTCACAGATTTGCTCCATTTTAATTGCGGATTGTAATCGTGTACTAACACCAATTTTTTCTAATGCTGATTGTAATGCCATACTATTTATTACAGTTGCCAGCATACCCATATAATCTCCCTGAACACGATCAATAACATCTTCGGCATCATTACCGACACCGCGAAAAATATTTCCTCCACCAATAACAATAGCAACTTGAACTCCGGCTTTCACAACAGCGTTAATGTCTTCGGCATATTGTTTTAGTCGATTGTGGTCGATTCCAAAATCTTTTTCACCCATCAAGGCTTCACCGCTTAACTTTAGTAGAACGCGTTTGTATTTCATCTTTGTTTTAGTTGCTACGAAAATATGAAAAAACAATTAGTCAATCAGGAATTGAAAAATACTTATTTGTTAAATGACCTTTCAAAAAAAAAGGGAGACAATGTCTCCCTTTTAATGATTTATCCAATCTTAACCCTTTTCATTTCCGTTATTTTGAGATTTTTATTGATGCTCTCAAGATACTGGCGTATAGTTTTTTTATCGTCCTTGATGAATTGCTGGTTTAGAAGCGTGTATTCAACAAAAAATTTATTTATTTTTCCTTGAGCTATTTTATCAACCATATTTTCAGGCTTACCTTCTGCACGGATTTGCTCTTTAGCAATTTCCATTTCACGCTCAATTAGTTTTGGATCAACATCTTCTTTATCAATGGCAACAGGAGCCATGGCTGCTACTTGCATAGCAACATCGCGGCCAGCTTCAGACAGACTTGAATCATCGGAATTAAAGCCTACCATTGAAGTGAGTTTGTATCCAGGGTGATTATAAACTACTACTTTTTCAGTATGTACATTTTGATAATCAACAATATCTATCTTTTCACCGATTTTACCCATTTGCTCAATCAATGTTTCTTCAACTGTATGATTGCCTAATTTAAGTGATTTAAGTTCTGATACTGTAGCCGGCATATTTTTCATGGCAAGGTCAAGAATAGACTCACCGTATTTGATGAAATCTGCATTCTTGGCAACGAAATCTGTTTCACAACAAACAGCTACTATAACACCGTGCTTACCGTCATCACTTGTTTTACCAAATACATATCCTTCTTTAGCTTCACGATCCTGACGATTTGCAGCAATTTTTTGTCCTTTTTTCCTTAATATATCAATTGCCGCTTCAAAATCGCCATTTGCTTCTGTTAGCGCTTTTTTGCAATCCATCATTCCAGAACCTGTTTGCTGGCGAAGTTTATTTACATCGGCTGCACTTATTGTTGCAGTTGTCATTGGTTTACTCTCCTTATTATTAATTAATTCTTATGAATTATTTTTTTCTTGTTGCAGTTGTTGTATTTCTGCGAGGTCGTGTTTTTGGTGCTCCCGCTTCTTTTACTGGCTCATCTTCACTAATAACCATTTCTACTACATCCGATTTTTCGGCCTCTGCAGCTTCTTCAGCTTCTTTCTCTTTTTCTATTTCTTTATCAACTTTTCTTTCAGAAAGCCCTTCTTCGATAGCTTTAACCATTGTTTCAATGATTAATGAAATTGATTTTGTAGCATCATCATTTGCTGGTATTGCAAAATCAACCTGAGTTGGGTCTGTATTAGTATCAGTAATGGCAAATGTTGGAATGTTAAGTTTATGAGCTTCAGCAACTGCAATGTGCTCTTTCATTATATCAACAATAAACAATGCGGCAGGTAATCGGCTTAAATCAGAAATACTTCCTAGAAATTTTTCCATTTTCACTTTCTGCCTGGTTATTTGCAGTCTTTCTTTCTTTGAAATATTATCAAAAGTTCCATCCGTTGCCATCTTTTCAAAGCCTGTCATTTTTTTAACCGACTTCCTGACTGTAGCAAAATTTGTCAGCATTCCACCCGGCCAACGTTCTGTAATATAAGGCATGTTAATGCGACCTGCGGCATTAGCAACTATATCCTTTGCTTGCTTTTTAGTAGCTACAAACAATATTTTTTTACCAGACTTTGCAATCTGTTTAATGGCTGAGGCTGCTTCTTCGATTTTTGCAACTGTTTTGTTCAGGTCAATAATATGAATACCGCGTGCTTCCATAAAAATATATGGTGCCATGCGTGGATTCCACTTGCTCTTAAGATGACCGAAGTGAGCGCCTGAATCTAATAATTCCTGATATGAAACTCTTGACATTTAATTTGGATTGACTTATTAATTGTTGACTTAGTTGATAACCACTTTTACTTGATAACGATTAACGTTTAGAGAACTGGAATCGCTTACGAGCTTTTTTCTGACCCGGCTTTTTACGTTCAACCATACGAGGATCACGTGTTAAAAGTCCTTCTTTACGAAGAACAGGTTTATGCTCTTCATTAATTTTCACAAGTGCACGTGCAATTCCAAGTCTGGAGGCTTCTGCCTGACCTGTAATTCCACCACCATCTACAGTGATTTTAATATCATAATTTTCTTTGGCATTTACTGCCAATTGTGCTTGAGTAACTATATACTGAAGTGGACCTGTAGGAAAATATTCCTTGAAATCACGTTTGTTAACAGTGATAGCGCCATTACCCAGATCTACGTAAACACGTGCGACTGATGTTTTTCTTCTGCCTATCGTATGGATTATTGCCATGGATATTAAAATTTAATTTCTTTTGGTTTCTGAGCTGTATGAGGGTGTTCTGTGCCTACGTAAACATGAAGATTACGGAAAATTTCTCGTCCTAACCTGTTTTTTGGTAACATTCCACGAATAGAATTTTCAAGAATAAGCGCCGGATTCTTTTTTAACCACTCTGTTGGAGTAGCAAATCGTTGTCCGCCCGGGTAACCCGTATAATGAACATATTCTTTATCGTTCATTTTATTTCCAGTGAAGCGGATTTTTTCAGCGTTAATAATGATAACATTATCTCCACAATCTACATGGGGTGTATAACTGGCTTTATGTTTACCTCTTAATATTTTAGCGACTTCCGATGATACTCTTCCAACTACTTGATCCTGAGCATCAACAATTACCCAAGCTTTGGTTACCGTTTGGGCATTCGCTGAAATGGTTTTGTAAGTTAATGCGTCCACTTTTTAATTGATTTTTAAGGGTTTTTCCCGAGATTTTTTGCCTCTTGAGAAGGGGTTGCAAAAGTATGATAAAATTTAATACGTGCAAATACTCCTGTGATTAATTATTAAACGGCTTCCGTTAATCTCTAGTTTATTTAGTTTTTAAGTTAGAGCTCTCGCATTTAAAGTTTAAAGTGGAGGTCGCTTTCTCCATAGAAACTAGAAAAAAATTATTATTAATATAAATTCTGTGATTATTATTTAACATTTTTTTAGTCGTATTTTGCCCTTTTTTTAAAGTAAACGCCAAATTCCTCATCAAAGTACAATAATAAACACACTTAACACTATCAGCTAATGATGGAAAACATATTAATCACCGGAGGAAGTGGTTTTTTAGGTTCTCAAATTTTGCTTCACCTGCAATCAAAGGGAATTAAGGTTTCAACCCTGGGTCGTAAAGTAAATAATTCCGGTTCTTCATTTCTATGGGATATAGCAAACAAAAAGATGGATCCTGATTCTCTTTCAGGTATTGGAACTATAATTCATCTTGCAGGTGCAGGAATTGCAGAAAAGAGATGGACACGTTCTTATAAGAAAGAAATTATTGATAGTCGTATAAAAAGTACCTCGTTACTTTTTGATACACTTAAATCGGTTCCCAACTCCGTTCATACAGTAATTTCCGCATCGGCTGTTGGTTATTATGGTGATACAGGCGATGTCTGGGTTAAAGAAGATTTTCAAGCTCCTGAAGATTTTTTAGGTGAAACATGTATGGAATGGGAAAAAGCTTCTCATCGATTTGAAGAGTTAGGTATTCGTGTAGTAATTTTCAGGATTGGATTGGTTCTCGATAAAAACCGCGGAGTATTACCGGCAATCTCTTTGCCGGTGAAACTTTTTGCCGGTGCACCACTTGGAAACGGAAAGCAATACATGTCTTGGATTCATATAGAAGATCTTTGCAGAATGTTTTCATTCGCAGTGAATGAAAAAAAGATGCATGGTATTTACAATGCCGTTGCGCCAAAACCGGTAACAAATGATTCATTCATAAAAATAATCGGGAAAATAACTCATCGCCCTATTTGGCCTTTTAATGTCCCTTCCATTATTCTAAAACTAATTCTTGGCGAAAAAGCTGCGATTGTATTAAATGGCCAACGTGTATCATCAGAAAAAATAAGAATGGCAGGATTTAATTTTATTCATACTGACCTTGAGAAAACTCTTACTTTACTTTTATAAAACAAATACTTTGTTATTTTTTCATGACAGAATAAAAAAAAATATTTAAAACCTAACATTACAAGTAGCCATGCAAAATCCTATAAATTTTTTTTGGTTTCGAAGAGACTTGCGCTTAGAAGACAATGCCGGATTATACAATGCTCTTAAGTCAGGCATTCCGGTTCAACCATTATTTATTTTCGATACTGACATATTAGATAAATTAGTAGACAAGCAAGACAAGCGTCTTGTTTTTATTCATGCTCAATTAGAAAAACTAAACACTGAATTAAACAAATTCAGTTCATCATTAATTGTAAAAATCGATAAACCGATAGATGTTTGGAAAAAAATTATTTCCGAATATACAATCAAAGATGTTTATACGAATCACGACTATGAACCTTATGCCAGGGAACGTGATGAAACTGTTTTAAAACTATTAAATAAAAATAAAATAGGTTTTCATACCTATAAAGATCAGGTTATTTTTGAAAAAGAGGATGTAACAAAAGACGATGGAACTCCTTATACTGTTTTCACTCCTTACATGAATAAATGGAAAAAAACTATTAATGAATCTCACCTAAAACCTTATAATACAAAAAAATATTTTCAGAATTTTTCGAAAATAAATATTCAACCAATCCCTGATTTAAAAAAATTAGGATTTAAAAAAATGGTTGTTGATTTTCCGGATAATAATCCTGATAAAACAATTTTAATAAAATATTCAGAAGTTAGAGACATCCCTTCCATTGCCGGCACTTCCAGAATTGGAGTTCATCTCCGTTTCGGCACAGTCAGTATCAGGAATATGTTTAATAAATCATGGGATGTAAGCGAAAAATGGGTGAATGAACTTATCTGGAGAGAATTTTATATGATGATTCTCTGGCATTTTCCTCACGTAACGGAACAAGCTTTTAAACCAAAATATAATTTACTTACCTGGCTTAATAATGAAGCTGAGTTCCAAAAATGGTGTGATGGTAATACAGGTTATCCTATTGTTGATGCAGGAATGCGCGAATTGAATGAAACCGGTTTCATGCACAACAGGGTGCGAATGATAACAGCAATGTTTCTGACAAAATATCTTTTAATAGATTGGCGATGGGGTGAAGCTTATTTCGCAAAAAAACTTCTTGACTTCGAATTGGCAAGCAACAATGGCGGTTGGCAATGGAGTGCAGGAACAGGTGTCGATGCTGCACCTTATTTCAGAATTTTCAATATGAATGAACAGACAAAAAGATTTGATCCTAATTTTGAGTATATTAAAAAATGGGTGCCTGAATTTCAGGAGTTGACATATCCGGCTCCAATCGTTGATTATTCATTGGCAAGAAAACGCTGTCTGGAATTTTATAAAAAAGCAGGAATTTAGTTAGCGTTGTTTTAAATTCAAAAAATATTATTCTTATTCGTTAACAGTTAATGAAAAAAAATTCAATTTTTTTCATTAATAAACATACCTTTTTTAAAACACAACATAAATAATAAACTTCTATGATTTAATTTATCCGAACAATCAAACAAATCTATTAGGAATAAAAACTAAAATTTTCGTTTAATATCCAATTTGAAAAGGTTACAAAAAACATTAAATTTTATTTTCACTTTTCTATTTTTTTTTAAAATTTAAAAAATGATAGAAATAGTTGAGTTAAAAACTGTAATAACTGACCTCATTTAATAAATACTTAAAATTTTAAGCTTCGTTAATATGTCAAGTGTTAAATCTCAAAAAATACCATTTTTGTTTGCAAGTCCTTGCGATCTGTTTGGCCATTCAGGCAACAGTTTCTATGGACCTTCATGCATCTACAACTTCCTTTGGATTTGATGTTGGTTTTTTACGCAACAATACTTCTCTTTTATCCTCTGAAGTTGCAAGTAATGTTTTTCAGGTAAAAAACAACACCGGAAAAACTGCACGATTTCACTTAAATTATTCTGTTCCGGCGGGCTGGATTATTTTAGGTCAAACCGATAAAGAATTCCAAATTCAGTCAAACGATTCTTTGTTTGTACCTATTCGTGTTGTTCCCGATAAATTTGTAAAAGGAGGAACAAGCTACATAATTACGGTAACAATTGTTTCCGACAAAAATGTTCAATTCGCTGCTCTAAACTGGTATGTTTCAATTCCTGCAAAATCTAATTGGACCGTTCATTTACCCTTCAAGCATCAGTTTTTTATAAATGATAATGATTCATCAGGTTTTCAAATAAATCTTCGTAATGATGGTAATTCAGACGAAGAGATACGGATATCATTGGTTCCCGATCGGAGACTTGAGATATTAAGAAAAAATGATGGGGGTGCTTCAATTCTTGTATTTACAATCCCGCTTCCTGCAGGTACTGATACAGTTCTTACATTTCCTGTTCTCAGAAAACCAAACCTACGCGCAAATAAGAGTATTGATTCAGATTTGAAATCGAAGCCTTCAAAAGAAATATATTCCATACAGATATCTGCAAAAGCTACAGGAAGTGTAGGATCGTGGAGTGGAACAACTCAATTTACAAAAGCAGGAAATATTTCCCGTTACAATGAATTTGGACGTTCTGCTGTACCGTTGACACTCGAAGCAAATGTTTATGATGTATTGTCAAACGGTACAACTATGTCTTTGGATGCCTATGGGAATACTTCTTTTTCAAATAACAGATTATTGAACTACAGGTTTCAAACTGTTTTTATAAATAATTATTTCAATCAACAATCATTTTTAGGAAATAGTCATTATCTGGGATACTTCGATGATCATTCAACTTTGGAAATCGGCGAAGTCAATGGATGGGGTCGTAGTTTATTAACCGGAAGAGGAATTAAAGGTTCCTATCATTACGGCAAACACACATTAGGTGGAATGTTTACAAGGGCTCCCGGATTTTTTAAGGACTTTCGTTCGGAAGGATATGGAGTTTATTACAATTATAAAATTAAGAGATTTAATTGGAGCAATTATTACAGTCACAATGCCAGTAAAATAAATGGGTTGAGCAGTGAACTTTACAATTCATTTTTATCGGGGAAAATTAATACGAAGCATCAGGCTTCTATAGGAGGCGGATACTCAATAGATCATATTATTTCACAAAATGCAATTGGATATGGATATGAGTTGAATTATTCGGGTTCATACAAAAAGATAAACGTGTCTTTAGGAAATTCATTTGGAAGTCCAACGTATGTACTTGCCAGAGGAATCAATATGTATACAACAAGAACAAGCTATGCAATAAATCAAAGAAATAATTATTCTTTATCGACTCAAAATTTCACACAGCGTCCTTCATACTTTGTAAATGGTTCATTGATTACAGGAAACTTTAGCCGAACCGACCGTTACGAATTCAGGTGGGGGATTAATTCACCGAAATATACAATTGCAATAAAACCGTCTTATCAATGGGATGAAAACAGAATCTTACGTGTGGCTACCCGAGTAATTGGTATTGAATATAATGCAAAAAACTTGACGAACATTCGCTATTCAGCAATGGGTTCGATGGGATATGCGAAGGCCGTAGATTATTCCCTTCCGGATTTTTTTGTTTCCCGATTCAGTTCTTATATACGATGGGATAAAGTTTATTTGAGTTTACGATATACATACGGTCCTTTGCAACTTGCACAACAGGCAAGATTTATAAATGACCATATCAATCCGCAATCATTATACATGGTCAGTACATATGACTACTGGTTAAATAATGAAAAGGTTTTAATTTCAACAACGGGAAATTTATTATACGAGACTTATTTCAAGAAAATTACTTTCCGATTACGTCCTGAGGTATTTTATTTTGCTAAAAATGGTATCAGACTTTCATTTTATGCTTCCTTTTTCTCATCATCACAAGGAGCAAATCCAATGTATGATGAACAATCAGGACGAAATCCGTTTGAAAAAATTTCCGATGATGAATTGAATATTGGGTTTGGAATTAGAAAGCAATTTGGAATTCCAATCCCGGGAAAGAAATTTGTATCACTTCATGCTGTTATTTTTAAAGACTTGAATGGCAATCACAAGTTAGATCAGAATGAAGAAGGTGTCGATAACATGTTAGTGAATATTCGTGCATTAGAACTTTTTAATTCGCCGGATGATTCGTTGTCTGTTAAAAAAGAAACAGGCGAAGATTTTATCAGTAACAAAAAAGGTGAAATTATATATGAGAATATTCCCAATGGAATTTACAGAATCAAATGTTCTTCCTTAATTCCGAATGGCGAATGGTTTGATGCAGGAGATCAGGATTATAAAGTTGACTCTAAGAAAACATTATATATACCACTGACCAGAGGAGTAAGAATAAAAGGCTCTGTCCTTATTGAGAGAGACAAATATTCAACTAAGGAAATAGAAGTCGATTTATCACGCATTAGGATCACAGCGATCGATTCTTCGGGAAAAACATACTCAGTTCTTACAGGTGCCAAAGGTGAATTTGTAATAAATCTGCCTTCCGGACAGTATGTTTTATCAATCAATGAGTCAGCTTTAGGTGATAATTTCACTTTTATCCAAAATAAGATAGAACTGGACCTAAGCAAAAACGTAGAAAACTTCTCAATTACATTCAATGCAATTGAAAGAAAAAGAAAAATAGAGATAAAGAAATTTGATAAAAAAAGCGTTGAAATTAACAAGTAAAGAACTGTTAGAAAAAATTTGCGTTAAAGTGACTATGAAAACTAAAATAATCATCCTTATTAATTTGTTCTGCTTAACAGCATTTTTTGCAAATGCGCAGAATGCTTCGATTTCTCCTAGTCGTCTTTATTATAAAACGCCTGTTGGAGAATATAAAGTGCAGGAAGTAAGTATCACCAACAGCTCAACACACAATCAATCTTTTATTGTTTCTTTTGGTGATTTTGAAGCTTCCGGTGTAAACGGTAAAAGTAAATTCATGAAAGCCGGTGAAAGTGAAAATTCATGTTCACAATGGTTAAGCGCTGATCCATCTTTCTTCGACTTAGAAGCGGGCCAGACAAAAAAGATAAAAGTATTGTTGCAAGTACCTGCTTCGCCGGATGCAAATAAAGTTAAGTGGGCATCTATGTTAGTGAAAATGGCAAATGAAAAAGGAGGTAAAAACGAACCGGAAAAAGATGCTATGGGATTAGGTGTAACAGAAACGTTCCAGTTTGTAATTCATATTTTCCAATCACCGCCATCAGTTACATTAAAGAATGCTCAAATAGAAAGTTTCACAGAAATTAC
>JANLOW010000362.1:0-3896 GCA_031366785.1 Bacteroidota bacterium
TTTGATAAATCCTAAAGAAAAAAGTTCGATTACTATCCCCAAATTAGATAATTTTAACTAATTTACAATTTCAGGTATAAGCACAAGTGAAAACGAGAGATAAGTTTGCTCTGGAAAGTTGGGGTCTGCTTATCCGGGAAATCCATTATGTGAACAAGTAGTGCAATTATAACGTGTTAGTTATTGAAGTTATAGACGATTAAAAATAAGAATAATATTTTGGTTGTTACAGTGAGAGAAAAACTAATGATATTCATTGTCTGGTAATATTTTTCTAAACAAAAAAAAATGAAAAAGCTTATAATAATTTACTTATTGCTATTAGTCAATGTGAGCAGTAATGCTCAAGGGACTTGGACAAGTCAGGCAACGGGATTTACTCAAACTTCCAGTGGAGTCAGAAATATTTCAGTTGTTGATTCCAACGTCGTATGGATTTCACCATATGATGGTAGCGGTGCAGGAATTCCTCGCCAGAATTATTCTAAAACAATCGATGGTGGTGCTCATTGGCAGGTTGGTGTAACACCGGCTTCTGCTGTTTGGGATTACTCTATGATTGAAGGTTCAAGTGCAACAAGTGCCTGGGCAGTTTTTTACAATACATCCTTATCTCCAGTAAGTTTGGGACAAGTTTGGCATACGACTAACGGTGGAACAACATGGACTCAGCAAGGAGCAAATGCTATTTATGCAACCCCTGGTCAGTCATTTCCAAACGTTATTCATTTTTTTGATGATAACAATGGAGTTGTAATCGGAGATCCAGTTAATGGTGAATTTGAAATTTATACTACAACTAACGGTGGTACAAACTGGGTTGCAGTACCTGGCGCTAATATTCCAAATCCTGATAATGCTAATGAGACAGGTTGGACAACACACATTTCAACTTTTGGTAATAATGTATGGTTCGATACAAGTCATGGTCGCGTTTATCATTCGTCCGATAAAGGATATCATTGGACAGCATCAAGTACAAACTTGTTTATTCCAATTCCCGGAACAATTAATATTTGTTTCTCCAGCACAACACATGGTATCGCACGGCGCTATAACGACGCAACGTTTAGCAGCGACATCATTGAAACAAATGACGGTGGTGCGACATGGTCAAGTACATTTAATCCGGTTGGATCATTCTTTGGTGCAGATGTAAAACATGTACCAGGAACAAACTCAATGCTTGTTAGCACAGGTGTTAGTATTTCTTCAGGATTTACAGGTTCGTCTTACTCTACTGATGGTGGTCATCGCTGGAAAACTATCGATACAGGTACACAACGTAATGCACTTGGTATTGCAGATTCACTTACAATGTGGTCTGGCGGATTTACTACTAATTCAACTTCAAATGGAATTTTTAAATTCGAAATATTTGGTGGTGTGGCATGTTCAGATCCTGCTGTTTCTGCCGGTATTTCTTCTGCTGATGATACAATTGTATGTGGAAGTGATTCAGTAACTTTCACCAGTACAGGAGTTGTTTCTCCGGTAATTGGAAGTTATTCTGGATTTAGCTGGATAATTTCAAGAGCAGATATAAGCGGATCGCTTGATCCGCTTAATGAGTCATCTTTTCTGACAACGTACCGAGTTACATTCCCGGCTCCTGCTACTAATTCAATTTTATTTATAAATGATCGTGGATTTATCAATGGAATAAATTATCCATTCGGAATTTATTACTGGACACCGGTTGTATTTGGTAATGCAACTCCAGTTTCAATGCCTGTAATGTTCCTTATTGATTTAACATTGGATTTAGGCTGTGTACATACCGGTAAGTCTATTCCTGTATTTGTTGCCAATCCAAACCAACCATGTCTTTACGATGCGCAAGCTCCAACTTCTCCTACTAATCTAATCGCTTCTGGAACAACTGCAACTACAACAAGTTTAAACTGGACTGCATCGACTGATAATATTTCAGTAACTGGTTATGATGTATATAAAAATAATGTATTCCTGATTACTGTTCCAACAAATTCATATACTGTTCCTGGCTTAACACCATTGACTAATTATACATTTTTTGTAAAAGCCAGAAACTTCGCAGGGAATATTTCAGGCCCCAGTAATACTATCAACGTTACAACTTTGTGCAACTCTTTTAATGCAATAAGCGTTTCCATTTCAGCAAATCCTTCGGGAAATGTTTGTCCTGAAACTAATGTGATATTTAATGCAGTGCCAGTTAATCCCGGTACAAATCCGATTTATCAATGGCAAAAGAATGGAACAAATGTTGGAATTAACAGCAATACTTATTCGGATAACAGTTTATCAACCGGTAGTGCGATAAAATGTATTTTAACGAGCAACATTCAATGTCCTTCAGGAAATCCTGCAACATCGAATACAATTACAAAGAATGTAAGCTTTTTTGATGATAACAATCCATGTACGAGCGAAGGTTGTCTTACATCAACAGGTGTAACAACTCATATTTTATTAAATACAGATGATAATAATCAGTGTACATTAGATGGATGTAATTCTGAATCATCAAGTAATCTTTTATTCGTTGATGATTTTAATTTTTCGGGAACATTAACAGCTAATGGTTGGATTCCATATAGTTCTTCCGGAGTTAAACCAATTTCAACAACTACAGGGTTATTATATAATGGATTTCCCGGAAGTACTATTGGAAATGCAACACTAATGGATAATATCGGTGGCGAGGATGATCATATTATATACAATGGACAAAACACAGACGGTCAGAATATATTTTATTCTTTAATACTTAAAGTAACAGATCCTTCATCATCTAAAACAGGCGATTACATTGTTCACCTCGGAAAATGTACCGGAGGATGTACAACCGTTCCTGGTATGGCTGCTCGTCTTTGGATTAGAATTGTTTCTAATAATGTCAACTTTGGAATAACTAATTTCAATTTCATAACTAACTATGGTGCGACAAATTTTTCAAAAAATACAACGTATTTATTGATTGTAAAATATTCGATTAATACCATTGGTAATGATGCAATATCTATTTGGGTATTCCCATCAGGTGTACCTGCAACAGAAGTATCTGCAGGAATTGCATTAAGTACTCAAACTGGCCAAGCGGGTCTTGATTCTTTAAATGAAATTGGACTAAGACAAGGAAGTAGTTTAACTTCGGTACAAACCATCATTGATGGAATTCGAGTTGGTACAACCTGGGCTTCAGTTACTGCAAACCTAGGCCCTGGAGGAGTATTTCATACTCCAATCAACAGCGATGATAATAATGTTTGTACAATCGATGGCTGTAATACGAATACAGGATTATTTCATAATCTTGTTAATACGGATGATAATAATTTATGTACTTCAGATGCCTGCAATTCAATTACCGGATTATCGCATACTTCAATCAGCAAGGATGATAATAATGTTTGCACAACAGATGCTTGCGATCCCATAACCGGAATATCTCACACAATAATTAATATAGACGATAAAAATGTTTGTACAACGGATGCCTGCGATTCAATTACCGGAATATCTCACACAATAATAAACATAGATGATTATGATGTTTGTACCTCTGATGCTTGCGATCCCATAACCGGAATTTCTCATACAATAATCAACATCGATGATAATGATGTTTGTACCTCTGATGCCTGCGATTCAATTACCGGATTATCACATGCTGCAATCAGCATTGATGATAATAATGTTTGCACAATAGATGCTTGCGATCCCATAACCGGAATATCTCATACAATAATCAACATCGATGATAATGATGTTTGTACTTCAGATGCCTGCAATTCAATTACCGGATTATCGCATACTTCAATCAGCAAGGATGATAATAATGTTTGCACAACAGATGCTTGCGATCCCATAACCGGAATATCTCACACAATAATTAATATAGACGATAAAAA
>JANLOW010000040.1:0-17581 GCA_031366785.1 Bacteroidota bacterium
GGCAAAGGTTGTCCTTCGCATCCTTTGCAAATTCCGGTCGCTGAATCATAAGAAGCTCCAACGAAAACATCCGGTGCTAATGTTGATGATGTTGCAGCAAGAAATACATCTGCTTCGTAGTTACTTCCATTAGTCACAACAGTTGTGTTAGGAATAACTTTAGGAGTTAATCGATCGGGGCGGAAATCGAATTTTCCAACGGAGTTGAAAAGATCTTCTGCCACTTGAGATTCTGCATTTCTGATATCGGTTTGAAATTTTGATAAAAGAGCCACTGTTGCAACGACAGGATTATGATAAAAACTCATCATTTCCCAAGTACGTTTCCCGTCTTCCGGTTTTTCAGGATCTGAAGTATTTAAAAGAGTATTAAGTCTTTTTTCATATTCTGATCTGGACGCTTCAGGAGCATTTGATATTATAAGTTTTTTAAAATCTTCGAGTCTTTTTTTCAAATCACTTGCTACAGCACCATGGCCTGATTCATCTTTTCCAATCATGATACGAGTAGGAGTATCATAATCTTCTTTGTTATCCATTTTAGGCAAAGTAGGAGTTGAATCGCCCACACTTAATCGTTCTGATTCGCGTATTAATGTTATTTTAGTGTCTTCGATAAATTTATTCAAATCACTGGATCCTTTTCGAACGTTATCTGCTTGTTTGTTTACAATGCTATACTTTCCTGCATCGACAGACATTGCCTGAGCAAAAGCTGCATACGTATTTTGATTTTTTTTATCGATATTCTCATTAGACAACACGACACTTTCATTTATAGTTACAAAGGCGTTGATAACTTCTTTGGTTACATTAAGCGCGAGTAGTGCTGTTAACACGAGATACATCATGTTAATCATTTTCTGTCTCGGGGACAATTTTCCACCTGCCATCTGGTTTTCTTTTTTTGGGTTAGACTTATGAAAAACAGATATTAACTACGTACAGTCATTGCAGAAAGCATATTTCCGTAAATCGTATTTAGTTGGGAGAGATTTTTCGCTAGAGTAGAAACTTCATCTTTATATCGTTTTGTTTCATCAAGTGAAGAATTAAGATTAGACATAAGTTCGTTAATGCCGTCGTAAAATCTACTTGTTTGCTTGAGATGTTCATTACTATCTTGAAGTTGCAATTCATAAACGGCATTTAAAGCAGCCAGATTCTTGCCTGCATTTACTACCTGATCCTTATAAACACGAACTTCCTCCGTAGAATTTGAAAGACTTTCAACAGCTTGTGCAGCTTTTGCATACGAATTAGACATTTCATTGACTGAGCGGGAAGCTTTTGAAACATTCTGAACATAATCATCGGTTGCAGCTGAAGCATTGCTTAAGTCAGCAAGTTTAGATGTACTGTCTCCGAGTGCCCGAAGACCGGTACCAAGACTTTCAATAAGATCAGGACCAATTTTGGCATCAGCCATGAGAAGATCCAAATGTTGTGAAATCTGATCAGCGTTTTTCTTACGATCCTTTTTACTATGGCTATCTTCATCTTCCATTCCGGCAAGTTCAGGGTATACCAATGACCAATCAACATCTTCATGAATTGGTTCGAAAGCAGAGAAAAAGAAAATGACAGCTTCTGTTCCTAATCCTAAAACCAGAAAAAATCCAGAAAATGGCCAGTGTTGTATTTTGAATAAAGCTCCAATGATTACGATAGATGCTCCCCATCCATATAATCTCACCATGAAGCTTTTAAATTGCTTTCCTTGTGTTAAATCAGAAATTCCCATAATGTTATTTAGATAATTTTGTTGGTTAGACAATAATTGTAATATACGTGTTGATGTGTACTAATCGGTGAAGGAGAGATTTTTATTTGTAAAAACAAAAAAGGTTTTATTAATTATCCGATTTATCTCTACCAAGAAAGCTCATTACACTGCGGAATCCAATATAACATTTAGCTGTATCTTGATATTCATATGTCCGGGTTGATGTTTGAAGATAATAAGCAACATCTTTCCAGGATCCGCCACGTATTACTTTACGTTTTAAAGCCGGAAGATCGCTATCCTTAGCTTCATATTCGTAATTTGAACTTACATCATGAGTAAAGCTATAAGCTGATTCATCAAAAGCATTGCTTGTCCATTCTGCAACATTTCCAGCCATACAATAAACACCATAATCATTCGGCCAATAGGAAGTTGCTTTTACCGTATAAACACCTCCATCGTCCATGTAGTTTCCGCGCATTGGTTTAAAGTTGCCAAGGAAACATCCACGGCTGTTACGAATATAGGGACCACCCCAAGGATAAGGAGAAAGATCCAGACCTCCGCGTGCAGCATATTCCCATTCGGTTTCAGAAGGCAATCTGAAATCCTGAACAAAAGAATTACCATTTTCTTCAAGGTAGGTGTTATATAATTGTGTACGCCAAATACAAAATGCACGGGCTTGTTTCCAATTAACGCCAACAACAGGATAATCGTCATAAGCCGGATGCCAGAAATACATTTGTGTCATTGGATCATGGTAAGAATAAGTATAATCATGAATCCATGATAATGTATCAGGATAAACATTCAGAACATCTTTTTTAATAAATACAGAACGGTCGCGCATGCCTTGTTCACGACTTTCGCGTTGAGCGGCAGTTTTTAAATCAATCCAATAGTATTCGAAATTTAATTTGCGGCTGTCAATTTCTTTACGGCGATAAAAACGTTCTGTTTCAGGAAGGAATAATTCAGCTAATGTTTCTTCATTTTGCTCATCATCCCATTTAATTTTTTCACGCCAGTTAATTCTTTCACCATATTCACCTTCTTCGATTATATGTTCGCCTCCAATAAGTCGATGAGCGAGTGAATCTCGAACCCAATATACAAATTGACGATATTCATTATTCGTAATTTCTGTATTATCCATATAAAAAGAAGGAACGGTTACGGTCTTACCTTGAGAGGTAACTGCATAAGGAACATCCTGATCACTGGGGCCCATATTAAAAGAGCCGGCAGGAATAAAAACCATTCCGTATGGATCTGACTGATACCATTTTTCGCGATTCGTAACGCCAGTTAATTCGCCTTTATTTCCACTTCCGCATCCGGCAAGAATCAGGAGGATGAAAGAATAAAGAAAATCGGTTTTTTTCACTCCAAAGGTTTTGAGATTCATTTTTTTTTGTATGAATTAAAACTGGTTTCACAAATAACGGAACTTGCCTTTAATTATTGAAACCAAAGAAGTTTAAACACCTTTAACGAGGTGATACATCATTGGTTTCATTCAAATTTATGCAATGTCCGCGTTGTAGGCAAACAATTCTTACAGGAACCTTACATTCCTGTGAAATTGTCGTTTTATTATTTTTGTTGGTTTATAACAATATCCTAACATAATCTCATGAGAGCCACTGCTGTATGTTTTAATATCAGAGGTGGTAAGATCGTAAGAATACCCTAATCTTAGGTTTGGTATTATTTCCAGACCGGCTAATAGTACAATTGCATCCTGGATTCGGTATGAACCGCCTACCCAGAATCTGTTATTGATCATTAAATTGGCATTCGCATCAATTTGCGTTGAAACGGCATCTGACTTTAACTGAATCATCGGTTTTAAGGTAAGCGAGGAAGTAAGATCAATACCATAACCGGCCATTAAGTAATAATGACGAACCATTTTAGTATTAAAATCACTGAAACTTATCTTTCCCTGATTGAGATGCGAGGCCGATATTCCTGCAAATAATTTATCAGTATTATAATATGCACCAAAGCCTACATCGAATGTTTTACCACTGATGTTCTCCTTAGGTATATTTATGTCGCCAGGATCATTCACAATAAATTTTGTACCATCGATTGATTTTTGTTGCAACCCAAAATCAAGTCCTAATCCAAGGCTACCCGATCCCACATTCATTCGATAAGCATAAGCACCACGAATGTTCATGTTTTTTTCAGCGCCTAATTGATCCGCTGCATATATAGTTAAGCCAACACCACCATGCAATACTTCAACAGGCATATCAACAGAAAGAAGCATACTTTTTGGTTCACCTCCAAATCCTGTCCATTGATTTCTGTAAAGTAAAGTTCCGCAGATAGCATCATTTGAACCCGCAAAGCCGGCATTCGTCGGCAGTTTGGTGAACATATTTTGGCTGAACTGAGGATCCTGTTGTGCGAAACAGGCTATACTCCCATTGAAGAGAGCTATCACAAAAGCAATCGTAAAATTTTTACGCATCTTTAGTATTTCCTGATTGTTAGCTATTTGATTTGAAGTGGGTAAAGTAATGAAAAATTATATCTAAAAACAAAATTTTTTATCGATACGGTTGTTAACAAATTGACATCTTTATGACAAACTGAAAGCTAAGTACTAAGCAAATTTAACAATGTACTAAATCGCCATAATGATAACTTATACTTCAATTATAACGAGAAGGTTATCAAATGAATCGTCTGAATTTATAACATTATAGAAAAAAATTGACTTTGGAACTTTATAATAATATCAACTTCAAGAAATTTTTTGAAAAGCTTGCCACCATCTTTCAGGTATCTCTTCTTGCAAAGCTGATTCATAGTCTTTATAGGAACAAGGAATAAGATGATGACGTTCAAACTTAATTTTATTCGCCTGATTGGGAACTTCCATCCACCATCTCTCGCTTTTATTGCTTTTATAAAAAATTATTTCCTGATCATCTTTTTTTATAGGCACTCTGTAACGTGTAAAACCTGATTTGCTTTTTAAAGGAACGTCTTTCTTTCTGCTGTAATAACCATCTATTAAATACCAAATCATTTGTGCCGCAAGATTCGATGTCTGATCATGATTATCAAACAATGGATTGATTTCATAAATTCCAAAGCTCGATAATTTATCACTCATCCCTGCATAACGAACAATCCTGCAGGCCTCCTCACCATAAAATCCATTGGGTGTAGCATTTCCATTCCCCGGAGCATCACTTTGCCGGATGGCAGTAATATCAAAAGACATAATATCTGCGTTACGAACGATGGGCTCAACTTCTTCCATATCCTGTCGAACCTGACCCAGTCTGTAAGCATCAAAAAACAAACGATTCATTAATTCGATTTGTTCATATCCTACAAAATAAGTTTGATAACCAATGTTGCTGAAATTGAAAAGAAAGTTAGGTTCATGTAAAACTATTTTCCCAAGAAATGAAAATGAATTTATAGGCTGATCGCTTGTGCCAAGATCGAAAGAAGCATCAACAGAAACAATGTTTACAGTCTCTTCCATTTTCTGGTAAGCAATATATTGTGCATATGTAATATCCTGACTTCCACCAAGAATAATCGGAAGAATTTTTAATTTCAGCAATTCAACCAAAATTTCAGAAACAGCTGAATATGTATCCTGAAGGGTTTCACCTAATATAAGATTTCCAAGATCAAGTATTTTATACGGATAACTTGAAATTTTTAATTCATATAATTTTTCACGAATAATATCCGGCGCACGACAAGCGCCATCATTACGAACAGCGCCACGGTCTTCTCCAACGCCAACGATTGCTAAATGATATCCGTCTAGGTCAGGAAAATTTTTAGCATTGGTGTATTTGGTAATAATATGACCAAAGGCTGTTTTCTGATTTCCATATTGATCAAATTTTATTGGATCAAGCGGTTCCAAAAAAACAGAAATATCCATCTCTTACAAATTAATTTTAAACAGATTATTTTTTAACCTTAAAAGGACGCTTTTTAAAAACGGCTTTTTTCTTTGTTGACACCGGTGTTTTCTCAGCCAGTTCATGTATTTCTGCAAGTGAAAATGATTTTGGATCACGATCTTTTGGAATACGAATGTTACGGTCTTTATAAGCGATGTATGGTCCCCATCGTCCATTCAATACTTGTATTTCTTTATCCTCATCAAAGGTCATGATGATTCTTTCAGCATTCGTTTTCCTTTTCTCCTCAATTAGTTCAACTGCACGTTCAAAGGTTGTCGTATAAGGATCATCTTCTTTTTTAAGTGAAACAAAGAAATCATTTAATCTTACATAAGGGCCAAATCTTCCAATGGCAACTGCTAAGTCGTGCTCTTCATACTTACCAAGAATTCTGGGAAGTTTAAATAAGTCCATGGCTTCTTCAAAAGTTATTTGATCCAGTCGCTGATCACTTCGCAACTTCGCAAATCTCGGCTTCTCTGTTTCGTCTTGGGCACCAATCTGAGCCATCGGGCCAAATCTCCCTACGCGAACTAGAAGGGTATGTCCGGAAACCGGATCTTTACCCAAAATTCTTTCTCCAGAAACACGAACAGCATCTTTTTCTGTAGTCTCAACTGTAGCATGAAATGGTTTGTAAAATTCCTTAATCATTTTTTGCCATTTCAATTCACCATTTGCAATATCATCAAATTCCTTTTCTACATAAGCTGTAAAGTTGTAATCCAATATATCTTTGAAATTTGCAACGAGAAAATCATTTACAATCATTCCAATATCTGTAGGGAATAATTTATTTTTTTCTGCGCCTGTAATTTCCGTTTTTTTCTCGTGAACAATTTTACCTTTTATAATACTCATCACTATATAAGCCCTCTCCTTTCCCATTCTTTCCTCTTTTAAAACATAGCCACGTTTTTGAACGGTAGAAATTGTTGGTGCATAAGTTGACGGACGTCCAATACCTAGTTCTTCAAGTTTTTTAACGAGAGATGCTTCAGTAAAACGGGCGGGTGGATAAGTGAACCGTTCTGTTGCAGTTGCTTCGTTCAGTTTAAGTTTGTCGCCTTTCTTCATAGCAGGTAACAATCCCTCTTGTTCTTCCGGAGCTTCATCATCGGTACTTTCCATATACACTTTCAGAAATCCATCAAAACGGATTACTTCTCCCGTAGCAACAAAATCTTCTTTCGTTTTTGAGGAAGAAATTGTTATTACTGTTTTTTCTAAAATTGCATTGGACATTTGGGAAGCAATCGTTCTTTTCCAGATTAAGTTATAAAGTTTTTGTTCCCGAGGATCGTTTCCTGCTTCATCAATGGCAAAATCTGTCGGCCGGATGGCTTCGTGAGCTTCCTGTGCTGATGCACTTTTAGTTTTATATTGTTGTATCTCCAGGTATTTTTCACCGTAATTTTTAAGAATGGCCTTCTTCGCCATATCTAAAGCATCCTGCGATAGATTAACGGAATCTGTTCTCATATAACTAATCTTACCGCTCTCATATAATTTCTGTGCAAGCACCATTGTTTGAGCTACGCTGTAGCCTAATTTTCGCGATGCTTCCTGTTGAAGGGTTGATGTTGTAAATGGCGCAGATGGAGAACGCTTGCCAGGTTTTACTTCTAAATTCTTAACACCGAAATCAGCTCCAATGCAATCTTTAAGAAATTTCTCAGCTTCTTCCTCTGTTGTGAATTTCTTCGGAACTTCCGCTTTAAAAGTTTTTCCTCCTACTTCAAAAATTCCAACGACTTTAAAAGCTGCAGTAATTTTAAAAACATCAATTTCGCGTTCGCGTTCAACTATAAGTCGCACAGCAACCGATTGTACACGTCCGGCAGATAACTGCGGCTTTATTTTTTTCCATAAGACTGGCGAAAGTTCAAAACCAACAAGACGATCAAGAATTCGACGAGCTTGTTGAGCATCGACAAGATTCTTATCAATCTTTCTTGGATTTTTTATCGCTTCCGTAATAGCTTTTTTTGTGATCTCATGAAAAACAATTCTTCGTGTATCAGCTTCTTTCAAATTAAGCGTTTCGAATAAATGCCATGAAATAGCTTCTCCTTCACGATCCTCATCCGTTGCCAGCCAAACGACATCCGCTTTCTTGGTTAGTTTTTTTAACTCCTGAATAACGGCTTCTTTATCGGGAGAAACTTCATATACAGGTTCGAAGTTTTTTTCAACTTTAATACCCATACCGCTCTTCACCAGATCACGAACATGTCCGTAACTGGATCGTACTACAAAGTCTTTTCCTAAGTATCCTTCAATAGTTTTCGCCTTAGCAGGCGACTCAACAATCACTAAGTTTTTTGCCATAAATTATTTTTCGTCCGAGCACAAATAAAAGCATTTTATTTTTTATCGTAATTTTTAAAAAAAACAGCATCTGTTTTCAATGCTTTATTCATTTTAATCATCAGGAAGTTAAGTAACTATATTTTTTGCCGGGATTTAATGTGTCGCAATGTACACTAAATGCCATCTTGTCACCTTTAAGGTAAAAACTTATCTTTGCGATAAAATCAGAAAGATGCTTTCCGAAGTAGAATTAAAAACAATTGCAGAAATCAATCAGGAGCAAGACTTATCCATTGAAAAAAGTAAAAAAGTGATTAAAAAATTATTCCTTGAAAGCTATGGTTGTGCAATGAATTTTGCTGATAGTGAGATAATTGCGTCAATAATGATGGATAATGGTTATCAAACTACAGATAAAGAAGAGGATGCTGATTTGATATTTTTAAACACATGTGCAATCCGGGATAATGCAGAATTAAAAATCTGGGCAAGGCTTAAATCTTTCAGACAAACAAAAAGAAAAAATCCTGATTTACTTATAGGCGTTCTCGGATGCATGGCTGAGCGGTTGAAAACAAAACTACTTGAACAAGAGAGACTCGTCGATATTGTTGTTGGTCCGGATTCTTACCGAGATCTTCCGAATCTTGTTCAACGGGCAGAAAGCGGGCAGAAAGCTGTTAATGTACTTCTTTCAAGGGAAGAAACGTATGCAGAGATAAGTCCGGTGAGACTTGGCACCAATGGAATTTCTGCATTCATTTCTATTATGAGAGGATGTGATAATATGTGTTCTTTTTGTGTTGTCCCTTTTACGCGAGGCCGTGAAAGGAGCAGAGATCCTCAATCAATATTAAATGAAATTCAAATTCTAATCGACGAAGGATATAAAGATATTACGCTTCTTGGGCAAAACGTAGATTCATATTTTTGGTCAGGCGGAGGTTTGAAAAAAGATTTACCGGAGCATATTGTCCAGAATGCTTTGGAACATAAATTACCGGAAGATGAGCAGAAAAAATTTGTAACATTTGCTGATCTTCTCGAGAAAGTAGCGGTGTTGAATGAAAATCTACGGATTCGTTTTTCAACATCAAATCCAAGAGATATGACGGACGCTGTTCTTCATGTTATGGCGAGACATGAAAATATTTGCAAGTATGTTCATCTTCCTGTGCAATCCGGTAACACACGGATTTTAGAAAAAATGAACAGAGGTTATACACGCGAATATTACATGGAGAGAATAAAAGCAATACGAAGAATTTTACCTGAGGCAGGAATATCTTCTGATCTTATTACAGGTTTTTGCTCAGAAACTGAGGAAGAACATCAGGATACATTGAGTATGATGGAATGGGCGGGTTATGATTATTCTTATATGTTCAAATATTCCCAACGTCCGGGAACTGCTGCTGAAAAAAAATTCCCAGATGATATTCCGGAAGAAATTAAAGCACGGCGGTTGAATGATATTATTACATTACAAGCAAAGCTATCGCATGAAAGTAATAAAAAAGATTTGGGGAAAACGTTTAAAGTTTTAGCAGAAGCGGTTTCTAAACGATCAGAAATACATCTTTCAGGGAGATCTTCACACAATAAAGTTGTAATTTTTCCAAAAGCAAATTACGAACCCGGAGATTATGTACATGTTAAAATAACCGACTGCACTCCGGCGACATTATTAGGAGAAGCTATTTCTAAAAACTTGTAAGTGAAAACTACCTAACTTAAAACCCAAAAAGTATATTATTAAAAACCATCAAATAGTTAATATACCCAATACCAGATACCAGATACTTGATACCCAATACTAATATAAAATGACCATCCAGGAAATAAAAGCACGATTTGGTATTATTGGAAATTCTCCTTTACTCGAGCATGCAATTAATGTTGCCAGGCAAGTTGCAGCGACAGAAATTTCTGTTTTGATTTCGGGTGAAAGTGGAGTTGGAAAAGAAGTTTTTCCACAAATCATTCATCAGCTTAGTCCGAGAAAACATGGTCCTTATATAGCCGTAAACTGTGGAGCAATTCCTGAAGGTACTATAGATTCGGAATTGTTCGGACATGAAAAGGGTTCTTTTACGGGGGCACATGAAGCAAGAAAGGGTTATTTTGAAGTAAGCGATGGAGGAACTATTTTTCTTGATGAAGTTGGAGAATTACCACTTAATACACAGGTCCGTTTACTTAGGGTGCTTGAAACGGGAGAGTTTATAAAAGTAGGTTCATCCAAAGTTCAAAAAACGAATGTTCGTGTTGTTGCTGCAACCAATGTAGATTTACTTTTGGCTATTGAACACGGAAGATTCAGAGAAGATCTTTATTATCGTTTGAATACAGTTCCCATTCGTATTCCCCCGTTGAGAGATCGAAAGGAAGATATCAATCTTATTTTTAGAAAATTTGCGAATGATTTTGCGGAGCGTTACAGAGTTCCGGCACTCACTCTGCAATCTGAAGCCCAAAAAATACTAATCGAATACCGATGGCCGGGTAATATCCGTCAGCTTAAAAATATCACTGAGCAAATGTCAATTCTCGAAAAAAACAGGGAAGTAACACTTGAAACATTATTTAATTATCTTCCTCCTGAACCATTAAATAATTTACCGGTACTTTTAAAAGGCGAAAATAAAAAAGGAAGTGAATTTATGGAGAGGGAACTTTTGTATAAAGTTTTATTTGATATGAAAAAAGATATGAATGACATGAAAGGACTGATCAATGAGATTATGCAAAACAATCCAAATGACCCGACTTGGCAAGAGAGAAAAACCCAATTAATAACAAGAGAAAATGATTTGCCTTCTTCAGATAAAACAGATACAAATATTACTATAAAACCTTCTTCTATGCAGTCGGGTGTAATTTTATCACCGGTTCAATCGCATGTTGAAATTGAAGAATCATTATCATTATCCGATAAAGAAAAAGAATTTATTCAAAAAGCGCTCACAAAACATAAAGGACGAAGAAAACATGCAGCTAAAGAATTGGGAATTTCAGAAAGGACGTTATATAGAAAAATGAATGAATACGGACTGCATTAAATATTGAAGAATCAAGAAAAAAATTTAAATGAAATTGATGAAATATAAAATATATATTTTCTTTTCTTTAATTTTATTTACAGCAGGAAGTTGTAAAGTAAATTATTCTATGTCAGGAGCGTCGATAGCTCCGGACATAAAGACTATATCAATAAAATATTTCACAAAAACTTCCTCTTTGGGGCCGGTTTCTTTAAGTCAGGAATTTACTGAACGATTGAAGGAGAAATTTCTGACGCAAACAAAACTTACAATTACCAATGGGATTGCTGATTTGATACTTGAGGGTTCCATATCGGCGTATACGATAACACCGCAAGCGATACAGGCAAATGAAACAGCCGCAACCAATCGTCTGTCAATAACTGTGAACGTAAAATTTACAAATCTTAAGGATGAGAAGCAGAATTATGAAACCGCATTTACCCGTTATGCTGAATATCCAAGTACAAAAAATATTAGTACAGTAGAGGATGAATTGATCTTAGAAATAAATGAACAACTTGTGGAGGATATTTTTAATAAGTCTATAATTAACTGGTAATGGATTATAGGCAATTCATGAAAATAATGGATCAGGGTCAAGAATCCGAAAAGGAATCAATCTACACTCTGCAAGAATTCGTAAAAGAATTTCCATATTTCCAGAGTGCGCATGCCTTACTTGCAAAGTCAATGCTAGAACAACAACACGTTCGTTACGAAAAACAATTAAAGATTGCGGCTGCATATGCCGGAGATAGAAAATCTTTGTTTGATCTGATACATAAAAAGAAGTCAAATTTAATTCATGAAAAAACTGCACCACATGATTCACCATTTATATCGCCATTAATTCCTGAGATTAACGAAAGTGAAAATACAGTTACAGAAAATATTAAAGCCGTTACTTATACTGACTTAGAAGAAGAAATTTCTATTGAATTTCCATTTATAAATCATTTTTTAGAAAGTCCAAAGTCCACTGTTTCCGTGGATGAAAATAAAAATAATGAAATAGAATTGTTTACTGATGATGAAATTCCTAATGAAGATCCGCATCAAATAATTCGAAAAAGATTAATTGAAATTCTTGGTTTGAAAGAAGAAAAAAAACCGGAAGTAATTAAAGAAAAACCTCTAGTAGATTTAAAAAATGAATTCAAGCAATTATTTGAAGAGTCTGATAAAGCTGTCGATATCATTCAAAAGGCAGAGATAGAATATGCTTTGGAATCTACGCTAATTCATTCTCTTGAAAAATTACCGATAGTTGAAAAAACAAAGCAGAAAGAAAAACCAGATTTCATACTAGAAGAAAAAGAAGTATATTCATTTTATGACTGGTTAAAAATAAAAACTATTAATGGATATGGTAAAGTTGAAGAAGTTCATGCTTATTCGACAGAACTGTTAAACCCAGAAGATGCAATAAAATCAATTAAAAAATTAACAGAATCCGATCAGTTTAATGAGTTAAGTAATGAAAAAAAGTCGGGAAATATTAACCAGCTAATTGATCGTTTTATTTATTCATCTCCTAAAATAATTCCATCAAAAGTAGAATTCTACTCTCCCTCCAATCAGGCTAAAAAGAGCATTACTGAAAATGAAGACGTTGTTTCTGAAACTCTTGCAAAGATTTATCAGCAGCAAGGAAACCTATTAAAAGCTCGCTCTTCCTATCAAAAATTAAGCTTGCTAATTCCCGAAAAAATTGCTTACTTTGCCGCCCTTATTTCTGAGTTGGATAAGGAAATTAATAATCAAGATAAACAGGATTTATAATGTATACTGCAATAACAATTTTAATTATTTTAACTTGTGTATTACTTGTTTTGGTAGTACTAGTTCAAAATCCCAAAGGTGGAGGAATTTCATCAGGATTAATTGGTTCTGGACAGGTTATGGGTGTAAAGAAAACTACAGATTTTATTGAACGATTAACATGGGGGCTTGCTCTTTCACTTGTAGTTCTCTGTTTAATTGCCGGTTTGACTCTTCCAAATAAAGATGTAAGGGGATTGGGCACAACTATGCAAGAACAAGTTGATAATTCAGGAGCTCCTTTGCCGGTACAAAAACAACCTGCTACGGCACCTTCTCAACCAGGTCAACAACAGCAAAAGCCCCAACAGCAGCAGCAAAAGATGCTACTACCTGCAGACCAAAATAAAGAAAAATCGATTCCAGCTAAAGATTAGTTCTAATTAAGTTTTCTTTAAGATTTTTTGTGTCACCATGACACTTGTTTTCTGACTAAATATGTAATCCTATTTTATATTTATAGAAAAAATGTCATGTAATAGAGTGACATATTAAGGTGGCACTGTTTCTGACTTTCAAAGAGTGAGAATAAAATATATTGTCTAACTTAAATTAAATAAATCTAAACCATGAAATCAGTTGCATTAAAGCCTTTAGCTGACCGTGTGCTCGTTGAGGCAGCACAGGCAGAAGAAAAAACAGCCGGTGGAATTATTATTCCTGATACCGCAAAAGAAAAACCACAACGAGGTAAAGTAATCGCAGTGGGAGTCGGGAAAAAAGACGAGCCTTTAACTGTAAAGATAGGAGACAGTGTATTATATGGTAAATATGCTGGAACTGAGATCAACATCGAAGGAAAGGAATATTTAATTATGCGCGAAAGCGACATTTTCGCAATTTTATAAACGAAGATTTTAAACAATTTTCGTTTTTTTATTTTAAAAAATTAATCATTAACACTTAAAACCAACAGACAATGGCAAAAGATATCAACTTTGATGTTGAAGCACGCGACCGCCTCAAAAGAGGTGTTGACGCATTAGCAAATGCAGTAAAAGTGACACTTGGTCCAAAAGGACGTAATGTGATCATCGATAAAAAATTCGGATCTCCGATAATTACAAAAGACGGTGTAACCGTTGCTAAAGAAATCGAACTTAAAGATAGTATCGAGAACATGGGTGCTCAGATGGTTAAGGAAGTTGCATCTAAGACAGCTGATGTTGCCGGTGATGGTACAACTACGGCTACCGTTTTAGCTCAGGCAATAGTAACTGCTGGATTAAAAAATGTTGCTGCCGGTGCAAATCCAATGGATTTGAAACGTGGTATTGACAAAGCAGTAACGAAAGTAGTTGAAACACTTCAGAAAATGAGTCAGAAAGTTGGTGATGACAACAAAAAGATTCAGCAAGTGGCTTCTATTTCTGCAAATAATGATGCTGAAATCGGAAAACTTATTGCAAGTGCAATGGAGAAAGTAAAGAAAGAAGGAGTTATTACTGTTGAAGAAGCTAAAGGAACAGAAACTACTGTTGAAGTAGTTGAAGGTATGCAATTCGATCGTGGTTATATTTCTCCTTACTTCGTAACGAATGCTGATAAAATGGAAGCAGTTCTGGAGAATCCACATATTCTTATTTATGATAAGAAGATCAGCAATATGAAAGAATTATTACCAATTCTTGAGAAGCAAGTACAGACAGGAAATCCACTAGTAATTATCTCTGAAGAAGTAGATGGTGAAGCTCTTGCTACTTTGGTTGTAAATAAAATCCGTGGTTCATTAAAAGTTGTTGCAGTTAAAGCTCCCGGCTTCGGCGATCGTCGTAAAGCTATGTTGGAAGATATTGCAATCCTAACTGGTGGAACACTAATCAGTGAAGAACGCGGTTTCAAACTTGAGAACGCCGATTTATCTTATTTAGGAAAAGCAACTAAAATTACCATTGATAAAGACAATACAACGATAGTTGGCGGATCAGGTAAAAAAGAGGATATAACAGCTCGTGTAAATCAAATAAAAGCTCAGATTGAATCTACTACTTCTGATTATGATAAAGAAAAACTTCAGGAGCGTCTTGCAAAACTTGCAGGCGGTGTAGCTGTTCTTTATATCGGTGCAGCCACTGAAATGGAAATGAAGGAAAAGAAAGACCGTGTGGACGATGCATTGCATGCAACTCGTGCCGCTGTTGAAGAAGGAATTGTACCGGGTGGCGGAGTAGCTTACATTCGTGCAATTGCCGCTATCGAAAATCTAGTCGGTGAAAACGAAGATGAGACAACAGGAGTAGCAATCGTAAAACGTGCTCTTGAAGAACCTCTGCGTCAGATCGTTCAGAATGCAGGTATGGAAGGATCAATTGTCGTTCAAAAAGTTCGTGAAGGCAAAGATGATTTCGGTTACAATGCACGTACAGATAAATATGAAAATCTATATGCAGCAGGAGTAATCGATCCTACTAAAGTAACACGCGTGGCTCTTGAAAATGCAGCCTCTATTGCAGGAATGCTTTTAACAACTGAATGTGTTGTTGCTGACATTAAAGAAGAAAAATCATCCATGCCTTCAATGCCAGGTGGAATGGGTGGCGGAATGGATTACTAATATTCATTTTTAAGAAAAGGAAAGGCTGTTCAGAAATGGGCAGCCTTTTTTAGTATTGAGAAATTAGTCTTGAGTCTTGAGAAAGAAGTATGTAGGTATGTTGTTTTTTAATTGCAATGGTGAACCTGTTTCAGCATCTCTAGTTAAGATTTTTTTAAAGAAATTAATAAGCGGCTAGAAGGCTATTTTGTTTTATAGAAAAATCAATAACTTTATTAAAACGGTCAACTCTGTGGAACTTTGCGAGATTTTCTTTTGGGATCTTTGTGGTTAATTTTCAATGGTAGTAATAAAATTTTTTAACCACAAAGCTCCACGAAGTTATTCGCAAAGATCCACTAAGAAAGAAATAAACATTTTAGAATCGATCTAAAAAATCGAATGGCTATTTTGTTTTTATAGAAAAATCAATAACTTTATTAAAATTTACCTCACCAATGATTTTTTCACGGATCAATTTACCCTCGGAATTGATTAAAGAGCAACGGAAACAAAAGTTATTGCTCGACCAGGTTTACGAATTTCTGAATATTGAAGCTATCAAGGACAAGGAAGTTATAATTCGATTGAAAGAAAAAAAAGAATCTAAATTATTTTTTGTTCAGTTAAATGAAGGTGATCAGAAAAGAGTTTTTTCAATAGAAACAATAAAAAAAACCAGCATCAAATATCGATTGCGTTTTCTCGATTCATCTCTTTTTCGATCCGAATTTCCTTATGAAGCAATTTCTGAGATTAGTGCTTTTGAAAAAAAGTACGGAATGAAAATAAATTCTTTTCGTATAATGGCTCCTAAAAAAGCATTTGATTTAGAAAATATTAACAAGGACCCGATTTTGTTTGCGCAACTCAGCAAAAATAATTTTTATCTCTTGCATCAGTGGGGACACGATTTAGCGTGGCACAGGAAATTAATCTACTGGCCGATTCAGAATTTTAAAACATTAATTCTTACTCTCGCCACAATCTGTTTTCTATTTGCTTTCAGCCTGCCTTCTTCGGTAATGAACATCTTCAACTTTCAGAGCGAAATATATCTCCGTATCTGGTTAACGATACATACCTTCATCGGCTTACTTGGAATCTCTCTTTGGATCGGAATATCTTTCGATAAAACTTTTAGCCAGCACAATTGGGATTCGAAGTACTATAACTATTAGTAACGAGTACACGTGTACACGTTATGCTGACTTATTATAATTCAAAATTTTATGAATTGAAACAATAATCTGCGTAAGGCTGACTGGTTTTACAAGGTAATCCTCTACATCACCTTTTATTGCTTCTTTCATCACTCTTTCAGATTCATTTTTAGTAATCATAACAACGGGTATTTTTGAATTGATTTCTTTAATGCGGGAAATCGTTTCAATACCAGAAAGCCCCGGCATGTTTTCATCCATGAATATAATGTCGTATTGCAGTTCAGAAATTTCATGAATAGCATCAACACCATTGTTTACGGTATTTACTAAATATCCATTTTGCCTTAGATAGATAATGTGAGGTTTCAAAAATTCAATTTCATCATCAACCCACAAAATGTTAATTGACTTTGTGTTTGCTTTCTTTGTTAAAGTTTTTTCCTTTTCAAACTTGATTAATGTTTCTACTATCATTTTCTTTAATTTTTAATGTATAACGGATCTGATCTTAATAAAATTGCCCGACTTAGTTTGTGTTTAGGAAAGATTCTGTAAGATATTTTGTATTTTAAATGAATAAAAATAGTGGATTGTAGCTTCGACAATCCCTTTTTCCTTTACTAAACCACTTTTCCGTTATCCCGCTTCTAAATTTGTTAATGAACGATTATTAAACCCCATGTAAGCTCTGCCATGTTTTTAAAATATGCGGGTCATGCATGATTACTTTAAAAAGAGACGCTTAACTATTCTACTCCAATCTCATCCACAAACAACCAATCTTTATCATTAAAATTTTTTGCAATAACTTTTATCCATCGGGCCGGAGTTTCAGGAAATGATACCCTTAGCTTACGGGATTTTGAGTCTATATTTGTAGAATCTAGTTTACCTGCTAATTTAAAATCTATGTCGTTGATACTTACAAAAACATTAATTTCTTTCGGTAAAAATATTTTTCCGGCTTCATCTTTTAAAACGTCCACTTCTACATGAGTAACAGTTTGTAAGGA
>JANLOW010000046.1:0-12039 GCA_031366785.1 Bacteroidota bacterium
TTGATTCTTGACTCTTTTATGACTGTGCTTCTGCAAACATTTTCAGTTTCTTCTGTAACAATTGCATTTCTTCTTTTGCCTGATTCAGATTACTTTCAACTTCAGTAAGCAGGGGAGCCATGTCTTTGGAATTCCTGAAAAAGCCAAGATTATTTTCATATTGATTAATGGTAGCCTGAAGACGATTAATCCTTTCGCGGATGGAGTTTTTTTCTTTCAGTAAAAGATGGCTTGATTCGCCGGATTGAGAAAGTGATTCTACGTTATTCCTGTACTTTAAAAGATGTTTTTGTGTGCCGTCTAATTTGAGTTTATCATAGCAAGCATCGAGGGCTGTTTTAAATTTTTCCCAGATTTTTTGTTTTTCTTTAATAGGAACATGCTGAATTGTTTTCCATTCTTCAGAAAAAGCGCGGAGCGATGCAATATCTTCATCGTGTTTTCCACCTGTTGTGAATGCCTCAACACGTTTTACTAATTCTTCTTTTAATTCAAGATTCTTAATTTGTTCAGCATCGCGTTCACTGTATTTTTCACGTCTTGAATTGAAGAAGGAATCACAAGCATCACGAAATTTTTTCCAAAGTTTATTTTCTTCCCATTGCTCAATATGTCCGGCTGTTTTCCAGTCTTGCTGGAGTTGTAAAATCTGCTTGGTAGGGTCATCAAAATTTTCATGAGCAGCTTTAGCAATTTCTTCAACTTTGGCAATGATTGCAAGCTTCTTATCTTTATTTTCTTTATGAACTTTTTTAAGACCGCTGAAGAAATCACGCTTTTTCGAATAGAAAGTATTCATTGCGGTTCGGAATTCTTCCCAGACTATTTGATTTTCTTTTTTAGGTCCAAAACCTGTAGACTTCCACTCATCAAAAAGTTTCGTAATGGTATCAGTCATGGTTTGCCATTGTTTTGACGAATCGAAGTTTTCCTCGGCAATTGCTTTACATCTTTCTAATATTTTTCTCTTTGCTTCAAGATGGCTTTCTTCTTCTTTTGACTGCTGTTGGTTATACGTTCTGATTTTCTGGAATACCAGTCCTATCAATTCTCTGTAACGGGTTCGAAGGGGTTCAACCGTTTCAGGAGAAGTTGGGCCTAATTCAGACCATTCCATTCTATAAAGATTGATCATTCTTTCAATTCCCTTGGCAGATTCCATAGGTAGAAGAGATTCAATTTTCACTAAAAGTTGAGTGCGTTGTTCGTAATTTCTTTTGAAGTCAAGTTCCCTGAGGTCCTTGCTTAATTTCATATTATAATAAAAATTATGAGCATGGCGATGATAAATACTTTGCAGATTTTTATATTCACGTGTGGGAACATTACCGATTTCATTCCATTTGGCTTGTAATTCTTTAAAAGAATGAAAGGCTTTACCGATATTGGATTCTTCAGTAATCAGTTTTTCAAGACTGGCAATAACTTCTTCTTTTTGTTTTTGCTTGGTAACTACTTCATCTTTTAAAACTTTCCGGAATTTAGTTTCACGATCTGATAAAATATGCAGTAATTCACTAAAACGACTGTCCCGATTATCTTTAGGTGCGCTAAAATTATCAGCCAGACCACCTTCAGCGAGAAAGCTTTGCAATTGTTCACTATTTAATTCGTCACATGCGCGCATGTACTGATTTTTAATTTCATCAGCTCGTGAAAATGTTTCATCAGAAACTTCTTCTTTAAGTACGGTTTCCAGTTGTTGTAATAATTCTTCCTTCATTGATCTGTTTAAACAACTGAAAACAACAGCGATTTCAGCCTTTTCAAAGTTAATAAATCTTCTGCCTTAGCACGGGTAAAAAATATTAACGATTTGCCGAAGATAAGATTCAATGACAGTCAAGTCAATACTTAACGCACATTATTAGCATTATTTCTTGCCGTTTTGAGTGAATAATAAAAAAATGGGTGGTAAAGAACCTGAATATTAGCATCTTTTCTTTACTTTTAATTTGCTAAAAAAGGAAATTATAGTACATTTGCAGCCTTAATTTTAACGATTATGAAGAAAGAAATTCATCCCCAGAATTATAGAATGGTAGTTTTTAAAGACATTTCATGCGATTATGCCTTTGTAACCCGCTCTACTATTGAAACCAAAGACAGTATTAAATGGACTGACGGAAAGGAATATCCTCTTGTAAAGCTCGAAATAAGCCATATGTCTCATCCATATTATACAGGTAAAATGAAACTTATTGATACTGCAGGTCGGGTTGATAAATTCCGTACCCGGTATGCTAAAAAGAAAGAAGTTTCTAAATAAGGTTTCAGGGTTTTTTCAAAGTACCGAATTCCCTTTTTCTTTGATTTTTTTAAAACTTATTTTACATTATTAATAGTTTGATTCATTTAAGTGAATCAATATCCTGCTTAAATTATTAATGAAGTAGTTTTTGTGGCTTGAATTGTTTTCTTAATTCTATTAATTTTCAAATTTTCACTTGAAATATTTTCAATTTTCTATAATGCGCACCAGTTAATCTGAAACCTATAGATGATTTTTTTTTGGTGGCAATTTATTTCAATTCAAATGATTTACTTAATTTACAACCTAAGACTTCTTTAAAAGTATAAAAATTATTTGTGCTCGATTTCATTGCTCCAGCCGCAAATCTTTATCCTGAAAATGCTATCAAATTGAGAGACTATATCTGGCAAAATTGCATCGATAAAAATAAAATAATTCCTGAGAATAATCGAATTTAGATTAGCCGAAGGAAAGCAAGCCGAAGATTTTTAAGAAATGAAAATGATGTTTAAACTTTATTGAAGCAATATAATTTTCAAATAATTAATATGTGAACTTATGATTGAAAATTCTTCAAACAAAGGGAATGGTTCTTATTAATTATCAATTTTATTAATTAGTCAAATGTTTTACTATTTTTATTATTTTTGAAACCTAGCCGGGATTACCGATGGCTATGTTGAAAAGCTGGAAAGGAATTTTTTCTATAATAGAAAACCTTATTTTTACTTCATGATTATTTTTATAATGTTGAAAAATCAATGAGGCTCCTTACAGAGCATTTTTAAATTTCTTTTAATCAATAAATCCTGATATGGAGATTATTTTATTTGATGATGAAGCCAGGCAGAGTCTTTTGCCTTTAACACACACCCGGCCTGTTTCGGAAATCCGCATTGGCATTCTTCGAATTCGTGAAAAATGGGAGAACTATTTTCAAGGGAACTATTCCTATCTCACAGAGCCATTTTTAAGAAAAAAATTTCAATTTTTACCTGGTAAGGAGAACGTATTTATTAATGGTTCAATTCTTCCAACATCATCTTTGGTGTCGGAAATTCAAAACCTGAAATCAGGAGAAAAGTTAATAAAAGGCGATACTATTATAGCTGGCCGAAAAGATGGATATTTAGATGGGATAAATTCAATAGGACAAATTGAATTTGATAAGCCTGTAAAATGCATTTCAACATTTACTAAAATAAATTTTAATTGGGATATTTTTTCAAAAAATGAAGAGGCTCTTATTGAAGACTTCCGGTTAATTACTACAGGAAGAAAATCTAAGAAAATTAGCGAAACGAATACGGTTATTTCACCCGAAAATGTTTTTCTCGAAGAAGGAGCAAAGGTTGAATGTGCTATTTTAAATGCTTCCACCGGATTTATTTATATTGGAAAGAATTCTGAAATTATGGAAGGTGTTATGATTCGCGGCCCGTTTGCTCTATGTGAAGAATCACAGGTGAAAATGGGCGCCAAAATATATGGTTCAACGACAGTTGGACCCTTTTCGAAAGTCGGTGGTGAAATTAGTAATTCTGTAATTTTTGGATTCACAAACAAAGCACATGATGGTTTCCTCGGTAATTCTGTCTTAGGAGAGTGGTGTAATCTCGGAGCTGACAGCAATAATTCTAATTTGAAAAATAATTATTCCAAAATTAAAGTCTGGAACTATAAAGATGAAACTTATATTAATACAGGGTTACAGTTTTGCGGCTTAATAATGGGGGATCACTCAAAATGTAGTATTAATACAATGTTTAACACAGGAACAGTTGTAGGTGTAAGTGCTAATATTTTTGGAAATGGTTTTCCTCCTAAATTTGTTCCTTCTTTTGCCTGGGGCGGCTCAGAAGGTTTTATTACCTACCGTCTCGAAGATGCCCTTGAAGTAGCACAAAGAGTGTATGAGAGAAGAAAACTGGATTTTAATTCAATCGAAAAAGATTTGTTGAGAAATTTATTTGATATCACCACTAAATACAGAGCTTGGTAAAAAACATATTATGGATTCAATTGAAAAAATTTCAGATGTTCTGCTGTATTTTATACCAGCAATTATAGTTATGATCGGAATGTTTATTGTCATGAAACGATTTATCGTTAATCAATCAGCTACAATAAAAAAATTCTTGGAAAAGGAAATTCAACTCAAAGTTGCTGAAGACCGCAATAACAGACAAAAAGAATCACTACCTTTAAAATTACAGGCTTTTGAAAGATTGATTCTTTTTCTTGAGCGTATTTCTCCGAATAGCTTGTTGGTTAGGGTTCACCGTGGAGGAATGACAGCATTTCAATTGCAATCAGAACTTGTTGCAACTATTCGTGCCGAGTTTGAGCATAATCTGTCTCAACAAATATACGTAAGCGAACAAGCATGGGAAGAAGTTAAGGATGGAAAAGAAGAAATGCTTCGGATCATAAACAATGCTTTTAGTCATGCAGGCTCAAATGCAACAGGTATTCAAATGAGTTCACAGATTTTTGAACAGGTACTACGAATGGAAAATGTTCCAACTCAAAAAGCCGTGGACTTTATTAAATCTGAAGCTAGGAAATTACTCGGTTAAATATTTTTTATATTGCTATTATTTCAAAATTATCTATATAATTAATGTTAGATATATCAATCTTATTATATATTTCAATAGAATATAATAATGTGCAGAATTTTTTAAAAAGACATAGTCCTTAAATTTTTTATTTTGGCAGAGAAGAAAATACAGACAGAAAGTGGTATAGAAATAAAAACAGTCTATACAGAACACGAAAAGTTAAATGAACTTCCGGGCGAATTTCCATTTACTCGTGGTGTCCAGTCCGATATGTATAGAAGCAAGCTATGGACAATGCGTCAATATGCCGGTTTTTCTACTGCAGAAGAATCAAATAAAAGATATCATTTTTTACTTGGGCAGGGTACTACAGGATTATCGGTAGCTTTTGATTTACCTACACAAATTGGTTATGATTCTGACCATGATTTAGCTGATGGAGAAGTAGGAAAAGCGGGAGTCGCCATCGATTCTTTAAGAGATATGGAAATACTTTTTGATAGTATTCCACTTGTAGATATTACAACTTCAATGACTATTAATTCGACGGCATCAATTTTACTTGCTTTTTATATTGCATTGGCAAAGAAGCAAAGAGCGGATTTAAAAAAAATTTCTGGAACAATTCAAAACGATATCCTTAAAGAGTATGCTGCACGGGGAACTTACATTTACCCACCCCGACCTTCTATGCGAATTATAACGGATATTTTTGAATACTGCAGCAAAGAAGTACCAAAATGGAATACAATTTCTATTTCAGGATATCATATTCGAGAAGCGGGTTCTACAGCCGTTCAAGAACTTGCTTTTACTCTGGCAAATGGTAAAGCTTATGTGAAAGCTGCTCTTGATAAAGGTCTTGACATAAATGTTTTTGGAAAAAGACTTTCATTTTTTTTCAATGCACATAACAATGTTTTTCAGGAAGCCGCAAAATTCAGGGCCGCAAGGAGAATGTGGGCAAAGATTATGACAGATCTTGGGGCTACAGATCCGCGTGCAATGATGCTTCGTTTTCATACACAAACCGGCGGCTCAACATTAACAGCTCAACAGCCGATGAATAATATTGCTCGTGTTACGCTACAGGCTTTATCAGCTGTACTTGGAGGAACTCAATCCCTTCATACAAACGGTTACGATGAAGCTATGAGTCTACCGACGGAGGAAGCTGCACGGATAGCTTTACGAACGCAACAAATAATTGCTTTTGAGAGTGGGGTAACAGAAACCGTTGATCCACTCGCCGGTTCATATTTTGTAGAAACGCTTACTGACGAATTGGAAGAAAAAGCTTTAGGATATTTAAAAAGGATTGATGACATGGGTGGAGCTGTATATGCAATAGAGGCAGGTTTTATGCAAAATGAAATTGCCGGAGCCTCGTATGATTATCAAAAGGCTATTGAAAACGGGCAGAGGATAATTGTAGGGGTAAATCAATATACAATGGAAGAACCACCTTTCGATAAACATTTTACTGTTAATGATTCGATAAGACATTTACAGATTGAAAAATTGAGAAAATTAAGATCCGACCGCGATGATGTAAAAACTCAAGGATATATTCAAAATGTTGAGCAAGCTGCCAAGGATGGAAAAAACCTGATGCCTGTTATTATTGAAGCCGTTGAAAATATGGCGACGCTGGGCGAGATATCGGATGCTATGAGAAGAGTGTTTGGGGAATATTAGAAAAGGGGGTATCAAGTATCAAGTATCTTGATACTGGGGTTATTTCTTCTTTGGGGTTTCGTCGATAATCACAAAAATATCTTCATTATCTTTTTTCATGTAATACTTTTCACGTGCATATATTTCCATATTGGCACGATTGGTCATTAAGTTATTGAGATCTTCTGTATATCTTATTACTTCTGATTCATAGTACGCTTTTTCATACTTTAAACTTTCAAGTTTGTTGTGATAGCTCCATGTTGTTATGAAATCATTACGATCAAAAAAACTAAGCCATATGAAAAAACCGAGAAAAGTCAGGACGAATTTATTTTTAAAGTAAGGAAGAAGTTTTTTAGAAAATATAAAATTAGTTTTTTTCATTTTTCAGAACTGATTATTATGAATACAGGTAAAAATTATTTTTAAAGATAAGATTTAGAAATTCACAAATAGTTATGAAAAAATGATGATAATAACAACCTTCTGTTGAAAGGTATTCCACAAACCTTCTTAGTGCACTTTCTGTTTATACTTAATTTGAGAATTAACCAAAAGGTGGACAAATTTTGGCACAAAGTTCATTGAGTTAATATTTAAATGGAGAGAAATTAATTGGCCTTAACTTTTTCTTTTGCCGTTTTGCCGTTTGGAGCCTCTTCAGAAAGGAAGGGGTAACGGTAATCTGTTGCAGGAACAAAGGTTTCTTTAATTGTTCTTGGTGAAACCCAGCGAAGTAGATTATACATAGATCCGGCTTTATCATTCGTCCCTGAGGCGCGACCTCCACCGAAAGGTTGTTGGCCTACAACAGCTCCTGTACATTTATCATTAATATAAAAATTACCTGCAGCATGAACGAGCTTTGCAGCAGCTTTTTCAATCGCATAACGATCTTGCGAAAATATAGAACCCGTTAAAGCATATATTGCGGTCTGATCAACGATTTCTAAAATCTCATCGAATTTATTGTCATCATAAACAAAAATACTTAGAACAGGCCCGAAGAGTTCTTCGCACATGGTAACATAATAAGGATCTTTACAAAGAAGAACAGTTGGATGAATGAAGTAGCCCTTTGATTTATCGTAATTTCCGCCGGCAATAATTTCAACATCATTGCTTGTTTTAGCGTCATCAATATATTTTGCAAGTTTGTCGAATGATTTTTCATCGATAACGGCATTGATAAAGTTACTTAAATCCTCTGTCGGGCCGACTTTAAATGATTTCAAATCTTCAACTAATCCTTTTTTTACTTCAGGCCAAAGGCTTTTAGGAATATAAGCACGAGATGCTGCTGAACATTTTTGTCCCTGATATTCAAAAGCTCCTCTGGTAAGTCCGGTAATGAGGCTTTTTACTTCGGCAGAAGAGTGGGCTAGAATAAAATCTTTACCACCAGTTTCACCTACGATTCGAGGGTAGCTTTTATATTTATGAATATTGTTGCCAATCGATTTCCAGATTTGTTGAAATACGGAAGTTGATCCTGTAAAATGTATTCCGGCGAAATGAGGGTTATCAAAAATAACCTCACCGGCATCGGAGCCAGATACATAAACAAGGTTAATAACTCCCGGAGGTAAACCCGCTTCCATAAAAACCTGCATAAGGACACTGGCAGCCAGGACTTGAGTATTTGCAGGTTTCCAAACAATAGTATTTCCCATCATAGCAGGTGCCGTAGGAAGATTACCGCTGATTGCAGTGAAATTAAAAGGAGTCAATGCAAATACAAATCCTTCAAGGGGACGCTGTTCAAGACGATTGTAAATTCCTTTGGAAGAAATTGGTTGTTGAGTATAGATTTCGCGCATGAATTGAACATTGAAACGAAGAAAATCAATCATCTCACATGCAGCATCTATTTCAGCTTGGTAGACATTTTTACTTTGACCGATCATTGTTGCGGCATTAATTGTTGCCCGATAAGGGCCGCTTAATAGATCAGCTGCTTTAAGAAAAATTGAAGCACGGTTTTCCCAACTTAACTCAGACCATTCGTGACGTGCTTTTAGCGCAGCATCGATAGCCATCTTGATATGAGATTTATCTCCCTGATGATAAAATCCTACGGAATGCTGATGATCGTGAGGAGGGGATATATTTACTTTTTTTCCGGAACGCACTTCTTTTCCATCGATAAACATTGGAATTTCTCGTGTTTCATTCCACATATTTTTTAAAGCTGCTTTTATTAACTCACGTTCAGGGCTACCGGGAGCATAATTTAAAACCGTTTCATTAATAGCGGCAGGTACATTATATATGGCGTTTGACATAATCTAAATTGTTCTTAAAATAGATTGCAAAGTTAATGTTTTCAGTTTGACAGTTTAACTATTATTAATATAAAATGGTCAACTAATACATTATTTAAGTAATAATTATCTTTTACCAATAAGAAATCTACCAATTTTATTTGATGGCTTTTCAATCAAGAAATAAGTTATACTCGAAATTAAGACCGTAATAGATAGATATACAAGTAGAAATATAGCTGCATTTAATGTAAAAAACCTGACTGCTATATATAGTATAATCAAATGAAGCAAATAAAAACTATAGGAAATTTTACCTAAAAAAATTAAAGGTTTGAAAGTAAGAAATTGTTGAATTTTAATTGATGAAATGATGGCCCATAATAAAATGGCAAGTCCCCAGCTTTTATGGTGTATTAGAACGGTATCTGTTTCTTTTATCAAATTGGGAAATACAAAATCGACACATAGTAATAAAAGAGCAGCACCTATCAGGTATATTTTGTATTTGTTAGTAGTCCAATTTGTTTTCAATGCATCCAGATTGCAAGCCATAAATATTCCTATAGAAAAATCAAACATAAACGGATCAATCTTGAAAAATTGAACCAACAGGTAAATAACTATTAAAAAGAAGGCTGATTTTTTTCTGAATGCATAGACTAATAAAGGTAGGAACATGGATATGGCAATTTCAATGCTTAATGTCCAATCCTGAGAAATAAAACGCAGTAATGGATCGTTGGGAAGTCGTACGATTAACACCGCTTGTTTGACCAAAGAATGAAAATTCTGCGGAGTTTTACAATATTGATTGAGCCATGTTGTTGGCCCTAGTTCTAAATTATGAATTACAACATAGGTAATTAATAAAGTTAAAATAAATGCTGGATAAATTCTAAATATTCTAAGAGCAATAAATTTTACATAATTGCCAACAGAAATTTTTTTATTGTTTTTAATGGAAAGTGTTAATACAAATTCGCTAAGAATAAAAAAGTAAAGTAAAGTATAGCAGAAGTTCCGTCTAATATTTGTTTAAAGTATTTTGTAATTCTATTATATAATTTTCATCAATGATTTTGCCGAGTTGTTGAGCTGTTAAAGCATCTTGTAAAGCATTTGCAAAGTCATTTTTGGCTTTAAAGGCCTGTGAACGGAAAAAATAAGCTTCAATATATTTTTGATTAAATTTTAAGGCGGAAGTGAAATCAAAGATAGCAGAAGAATAATCTTGCTTTCTTAAAAATGATTTTCCACGATTATAAAATGCTTCGGCGTATTCCGGTTTAAGTTTAATTGCAGTAGAATAGTCGGCAATGGCTGAATCTATAAAACCTTTCATGTCATAAAGGTTTCCTCTGTTGCAATATACATTTGCATTTTTCGGATCTTGAGATATAACTTTTACAAAATCACTAAATGCTTCATCATATCTTCCAACAATACAATATGCAATTCCTCTGTTCATATAAGCGCCTGAATAATTATTTTTCGATGCAAGTGCTCTATTGCAGTCAGCGATTGAAAGATCATATTGTCCATTAATCCGGTAAATATCTGAACGATTAATAAGTGTTTCGGGATGATCCGGTTTCAAACGTAAGGCTTCATTAAAATCTTTCAAAGCGATATCGAGTTTACCTTGCTTTTGATAATAGCTGCCACGATTACTGTAAGCAATTACAGAGGCAGGATTCTTTTTGATTACATCGGTCCATAACGTATCACTATTCGTCCATATTTTAATCCTATTAATAGTAGAATAACCTATGAAAAATATATATACTGAAAGAATGAATGCAAATAAATATTTATAATTTGAAATCTTTTGAGAAGGGGTGTTCCAGACTTTAGAAAAAGTATTGCCAATGACAAAAAAGAGCCCGACGTAACTTAGATATGAATATCGCTCCGACATAATTGATCCGCCGACCGGAAGTAGTTGAAGTAAAAGAATGATGTTAATAATAAAAAATGCCACACCGAAAACTATCTCTTTGTAATTTTTTAAAAACCGAAGCAATAATACAATTAAAACAAAAAGTATTAAAGGGGAAGCATAAAATAATAAGGGATACAAACTTTGAACTTTAATTGGGTAAGGATAAAAAGCCGATAAGTTTATCGGTAAAAGTAACTTTAGTATATAATCGAGAAAGGCATAAGTGGAAAAAAGAATACGATCAAATAAAGGGAATAATGGAATTTCTGTGATTGCGCCAGATTCTTTTTGTGCAGATATAGCAATTATTCCCATCGCTAGGGATAATAGAAAAAATGGAATTTTTTCAAATAATAATTTCTTATCGTATTTTCTTTTTATCAGATAATCGATCAGCAACAAAACAAAAGGCAATGTAACAGCTTGCCCTTTTGATAAAAGAGAAAGTGTAAAAAATATAAAGGTTAGTGAATAAAATAACCACTTTCTTTTTTGTCCTTTGATAAAAAACATATAAGTACAAATTGCCAGAAGGTAAAAGAAGGTGTATAATACATCCTTACGTTCAGAAACCCAAGCGACAGATTCTACATGCATAGGATGTATGCCGAATAACAACGCTGTCAGGAAAGCAACAATAATTTGACCGGTCAGCAATCTGAAAAAAGTAAATACAAGAATTACATTTAACAAATGGATAATAATACTTGTAGCATGAAATCCTTTGGGACTCAAATGAAATAAGTGGTAATCTATAGCAAATGACAATACAGCTAAAGGATGATAATTCCCCATTACATTAGTGCTAAATATTTCAACTATGTTTTCCACAGATAAACTTTTTATTAATGGATTGTCGAGGATATACTGTTGATCATCCCAATTGGTGAACTCGTTTTTTAAAGCACCTGAAAAGCAAAAAAAAGTAATAAGAACCAGAATAATCAAAGCAATTGTATTGCCTGAATTGGTTCTGTTTTTAAATTCGAACTTCCCGGTTTTAGCTTTGGAATTACTATTTTTTTCTAATTTTTTTGACATATAAATTGCAAGTGTGGTAAAGTAAATGAAATCAATTGTTGCAGAAAATTTTATTTAATATCTATTTGACATTTCCGTATCAGCAACGGAATTGAGACTTGAAAAGACTTTTTGGTAAACGATATTATCATTTGAGATTTCAAAAGTAACATTTACTGGCAATCCATAATCGATTATCTTGCAGAAAACTCCTGGATTATCATTTTAATATGTAACATTTTATAGAATAAATGTAAAGTGAAAATTAATATTTACTTGGCATTCAATTATTAACCAAATGGTTAATAATTG
>JANLOW010000051.1:0-41320 GCA_031366785.1 Bacteroidota bacterium
CAAATGAAGATTTAATCATTATATCGCCAAGTTCATTAATATATCCCCATTTGTCTGTCTCTTTAAAAGGAAGAAAAAAATAATTCTGTAACTGGAAGTCATTTGTTACTTCTTCAGGAAATGGATAATCAGGGAATTCAGATTTAAATTTATTGTACGATTGGGTTGTAAATTCTTTCACCGACAATTTATAAATTTCATGCCAGGCATCCGCAGAAAAGCGGGTGTTCTTGTATTTCCTTACATAAAAAATATATTGTGGTAATATTTTATCAGGGATACTCAAAGTGTATATCATTTTCTCTGCACGAGAACAGTTAGGGTTCTCTGGAAAATTCGACATAAAGTGTTCAAAAGATTCAATGGAATTATCTGAAGTATTTTCTTCATAAATTAATTCCTCGTATTTACTTAACGCTTCCCGGTATTGAGCAGAATAAGGGTATAATGAAATAAATTTTTTGAATGCAATAGAAGAATTTTGAATCTGAGCATTTCTAAATGCTGCTGAATCACGTTTAGATATAGCTTCAGAAAAGCGGGAACATGATGCAAAATTTTGAATATAATGATTGTAACCATCAAATGAATTGATCTTTTGGGATTTCTTAAATGCATCATTACAAATATAATCACTCAAAATATGAATAGACCTGTCTGTCACATCAAATTGTTTGTAATTATTTTTAGTTTTTTCTTTAAGTTTTTTAAAAACAGAATCTGAAAACAATATATATTTTCTTGCTGAATCCGGATTATAAAATGGATTTTTTTCAATTGAATAAATTATACTTAATCCATAAGCTGCGGCAGCAGGCTCATCTTCCAGTGTTTTTTCAAAATATTCCTTCGCAGCGAAATAATCAAACGTTTTCAGTTTTTCAAATCCCTTTTCAAGTTTATCAGCATGTGATTTAAAGCAAATAAATAATAAAATAAATAATAAAAATCTTTTTATTATTTTCATACATCAAATGTAATAAAGCTATCGTGATTCTTCAATTTAAATACAACCAAAAGAAATATTAAATGTCTTTTTTAGATTAAAATCCTATTCTCTCTTTTCAATGCTTCTGAAAATAATTTTTGTTTAAGGCAATAATTTTACTTTATATTTCTCCGCCATTTTAATTATCTGATCCATCGAAATTGCATGAACATTCACTCCTGAATGATAATTTTCCATCGTTAAAACAAAAATCCGATAATTATTTTCTTTTGCTAATTTAAAATATGGCTCCATTTCCCAATCAATGGTAAATGTATTATCTACAAAAATCTTTTCAGCTTTATTTTGAATTTCCCTCAATACATTTTTCTTACATTCATCATAAGCAAGATGGTTTTTAAGGTGATCAAAATTATAGTTCCCATTTTCGTCAGTAAAATAATTATCAACGGAATAAACGGGGTATTTTCCATTTTCGCTTAATAATCCAGCCAAGGTACTCTTCCCACTACCGGGTAGGCCACGAATTAATATGACAGAATTTTCTTTTTGTTTGTCGGTATTCATCTTTAACGTTTTATTCTAAATATTATGCTAATTTGCGGATTGTTTTTCAATAATAAACAATTATGAAAATTACCGTTATTATTAGTTCCGTTAGAGAAAACCGACTTGCGGACAGTGTGCTAAAAAAATTCAAAGAATTAGTAGGAGATCGATTCAATTATTCTTTGGTTGACCTTTTGGAATACAAACTTCCTTTACTTAATAAAAGATATTTTGAAATGAAAGAACCTGAAGCACATTTCAAGAAATTGCATGATTTATTTATAGATACGGATGGCTTTATTATTATTACTGCAGAATACAATCACGGTATTCCTCCTGCATTGAAAAATATGCTTGATCATTTTGGTAGTGAGTTCAGCTATAAATCGTGCGGAATTATTTCCTACTCTGATGGCCCTATTGGTGGTGCCCGTTCTGCGGAACAATTAAGACTTGTATGTTCAACACTCGGTATGCCTCCAATTCCTATTTCACCGGCCTGGGGTCTTGCAAATAAAGCAGAGGCACCGGAAGGGCAATCTTTCCTGAAAAATTTTGAGAAAACTTTTTATCGCTTTATCGAGCAATTTGAATGGTACACTCAAGCCTACATTTCTCAAAGAAAAATAAAAGAAGCTTGAGAATTTCAATTTTCTAAATTGTAATTATACTATTATTAAAAATGTTTTTTCATTTTTAAACTGCCTCTTTTCGTATGGCCGTAAAATTATTTAAGATCTTTTTCTCTTCAGCGCTAAGATTTTTTGGAACACGTAAAATCATTTTCACATAAGCATCGCCGCGATTTGCTGGATTCTCAAACACAGGCATTCCCATGCCTTTCAATCTAAAAATTTTATTGCTATCAGTCCCTTCGGGTATTTCAATCGAAATTGTTTTGTCAAATCCTTTTACTGAAACCTTTCCTCCTAATATTGCAGTGATAAAATTTAATGAATGATCAAAATACAAATCGTCACCTTTGCGATCGAAAACAGGATCTTTAACCAACTTTACAGTAATATGAAGATCACCGTTTTCTCCTCCACCAATTCCTGCTGATCCTTTTCCCTTCATTCGCAGAATTTGCCCATCCCTTATTCCGGGTTTTACTTTCAGATTAACTTTTTGTCCGTCTAATAAAACTTGTTTTGTTGTTCCATAAAAAACATCATGAAGTGTAAGTTCCATTTCTGCATTAAGGTCCCCTCCCCGTCTTGCTCTCTGCTGCCGTTGTCCCTGACTGAAACCAGAAAAACTACTGCCAAAAAATGATTCGAAAAAATCCGAAAACTCACTACTCTGGTTAAAGTCCTGTTGGCGCGAACCGCTATATCGTCTTTGCCCTGCAAATTGATCTCCTTGTTGTTGATATTGTTTCCAATTACTTCCGAGCTCGTCATATTTCTTGCGCTTTTCGGCATCGCCTAAAACTTCATTTGCTTCGTTTATTTCTTTAAACTTTTCTTCCGCTTTTTTATCACCTGGATTTTTATCGGGATGATATTTAATGGCAAGTTTCCGAAATGCTTTCTTCACTTCTTCCTGAGTTGCGCTTTTAGAAATGCCCAGAACTTTATAATAATCTTTATAATCCATAGATAATTATTTTATTGTAAAATTAAGATATTCTTTACTTGCTGACTACAATTAATATCTTTGACACAAAATTAATTTTCTGTATTATTTAATAGAAAGATTTCTCCACCTTTTTAATGGAAAACCAGCCACCACAACTAGATCGAAGTTTGTCGCTTTTACAAGCAACTTCCGTTAATATGATAGATATGGTAGGAATTGGTCCTTTTATCGTATTGCCAATGGTAATAAAGATAATGGGAGGTCCACAATTTATTTTTGCCTGGATTGCCGGTGCTATATTATCATTAATTGATGGAATGATATGGTCCGAACTTGGTGCTGCTTATCCAAAAGCCGGTGGCAGTTATAATTTTCTGAAAGAAGCATATGGAAAAAAATGGGGAAAATTACTTTCTTTTCTTTTTGTGTGGCAAACACTATTACTCGCTCCACTGGTTGCTGCAAGTGGGGCTATTGGTTTTTCACAATATTGCACCTATCTGTATCCTTTTTCCGTCCTTCAACAAAAAATTATTTCTGGTTTATTAATTATTTTATTGGTCTTCCTGCTTTATAGAAAAATACACACTATTGGCAATATCAGTACAGTATTGTGGCTGGCAGTTCTGATAACACTTGGCTGGATAATATATGGAGGCCTAACTCATCACTCTATTAATAATAATTGGCTGCCTGATGGAAATAGTTTTTCCGCACAATTATTTTTTGTCGCTCTCGGACAAGCAACCGTTAAAACAATTTATAGTTATTTAGGATATTATAACGTTTGTCACCTCGGTGGAGAAATTAGAAATCCGGAAAAAAATATTCCCCGCAGTATTTTTATATCTGTTATTGGAATTTCTATCTTATATCTCGCAATGAATGTGAGTGTTGTGAGTGTAATCCCATGGCAAGAAGCGCAAAATTCAACTTTTATAGTGAGCACTTTTATAGAAAAAATTTACGGAAACAACGCTGCAATACTTGCAACGGCACTGGTTCTTATTGTTGCTTTTGCATCTTTGTTCGCCGTATTACTCGGTTACTCCAGAATTCCTTATGCTGCTGCCGTTGATGGAAGTTTTTTTCGTGTATTTGCAAAATTGCATCCGACAAAACATTTCCCTTATGTTTCACTTCTTTTTCTCGGAAGCCTTGCTTTTATCTTTAGTCTTCTATTTAAATTAAGTATGGTAATAAGTGCTATTCTTGCAATGAGAATTTTAGTACAGTTTATCGGACAAGCAATTGGTTTAGTGCTGTTGCGAAAAAGAAATGGCTCAAAAAATCTTCCTTTCAAAATGATTTTTTATCCCTTTCCAGTAATTATTGCAATCATAATCTGGTTATTTATTTTTATAAGTACAGGTAAAGAAATGGCTTTCTATGCAACAGGAATTATTTCTGCAGGAGTTGTAGTATATTATATTTTAAAACGGTTTAATAAATTTGACCAATCACAAACAAAAATCTAAACAATAAAAATTTTATAAGAAGTAAAATTAAACACTAATGAAAAATAAAATACTTTTTACTGTTTTTTTTCTTTCTTCAGTTTACCTGAATGCTCAGATAACTGATTCTCCCCCTCGAGTATTAATTGTTACGGCTCATCCCGATGATGAATCTGGTTTCGCCGCTACTGTATATAAAATTACTCACGAGCTTTTAGGTGTAGTTGATCTTGCCGTTATTACCAATGGAGAAGCCGGCTATAAATATTCTCTTCTTGCTGAACCTTATTACAATATTAAACTTACCGATGAAGCAACGGGCCGAAAGTATCTCCCTACCATACGAAAGAAAGAATTAATGGCCGCAGGAAATATTTTAGGAATTAGTAATTACTTTTTTTTCGATCAACAGGATAATCATTATACACTGGATGTTGATACAGTGCTCAATGATGTTTGGAATGTTGATCTTGTGAAAAAACGATTGCATGATATAATTGAAACCGGTAAATATGGTTTTGTTTTTTGCCTTCTTCCAACAGAAGAAACTCATGGCCATCACAAAGGGGCAACCATTCTCGCTTTACAAACAATTGATGAATTGAATTCACAAAAACCGGTTCTTTTGGGTGTCTCAACTTCCACTAAAAACGATACATCGTCTGTTCTGTTTCACGGTCTTAAAAATTTTCCAATAACAACTATAACTGACATAAATCCGATAAGCATCGTCGATCGAAATGTTTCCTTTGGTTTTAAAAATCAGCTTACTTATAAAATAATTGTAAACTGGGAAATCGCAGAACATAAATCTCAAGGATCCATGCAGACATTTATGAATCGCGGCGATTATGAAAATTTTTGGTATTTCGACATGAATGGAAATTCGGGCAGAGAAAATGTAAAAAAATTATTCGAAAAACTGAATCACTCTGTGTTTAAATAATCTCATTATCAACAATAGCAACTAAAACTAAAATTATAATTGCAATAGCAAAGTCATTTGCTTTGCTGTTATCTGCAATTTAATTCTTGGTTAATTGTTTGTCCATCCAATTATTCATTTTACTTTCAAATACATCCAATGGCAAACAACCATCTTTTAAAACTTCATCATGAAAACTTTTAATATTGAATTTATTCCCGAGTTTTTGTTCTGCCCTTTTTCTGATTTCAATAATTTTCATCTGTCCGATTTTATAGGCGAGGGCTTGTCCGGGAATGGCCATGTATCTTTCTATTTCAGCAGTAATATCTGATTCGCTTTCCGCTTCATTATCGAGTGAAAATTTTATTGCCTGTTCACGTGTCCAGCCTTTTGTATGTATTCCAACATCTACTACAAGGCGGATGGCGCGATGCATTTCTTCGCTAAGACTTCCAAAATACTGATACGGGTCATTATACAATCCCAGTTCTTTTCCTAATGATTCTGTATACAAAGCCCAACCTTCTCCATAAGCTCCATACCAGCCAAAGCGTCTGAATTTTGGCAAAGAATCATTTTCTTGTTGAATAGATGTCTGGTAATGATGGCCTGGAATTGCTTCATGAAGAAAAAGGTCTTCCATTCCTACAACATTAAATTTCTTTGCATCTAATACCGGCACATAAAATATTCCCGGTCTTGATCCATCGGGTGCAGATTGACTGTACTCTGCACTTGCAGATGCTTCCCGAAACTCTTCGGTTTGTCTGACTTCAAATTTTGCTTTTGGAACAAGGTTAAATAATTCACTCAACTTTGGCTTCATCTTTTCCTCAATCAACTTATAGGCATTTATAATCTCGCTGTCGGCTTTGAATGGCATAAATTTTTTATCCGTATGTATGTAAGTGAAAAAAGATTTCAGATCGCCTTTGTAACCTGTTTCTTTCATTACATTTTCCATCCCCGCCCGTAGACGTGCAACTTCTTTTTGTCCTATTTCAAAAATCTCATCTGGTGTTAAATCTGTCGTTGTCCAAACTTTTGCCAGATATGAATAATATTTTTTTCCATTCGGAATTTCAGATATACCTGCCGTTGTCCGGCAATTAGGAATGTATTCTTTTGATATATAATCATAAAGTCTCTGGTAAGCCGGAACGATTTTATCTGTTATTGCTTTTTTGTATAATCCGGTAAATTTTGTTTTGTCTTCCGAACTGAACGTTGAAGGAATATTTTTTATCGGACCAAAGAATACGCTTTTTTCGGGGTCGGTTACAATAATTCCTTTTAATTGCGGAAGAACTCTTTCCATTAATATAACAGGTTGAACCATTTTTTCTTTTATTCCTCTTCTCATATTTGCAATAGAGGTATCTACATATAAAGAAAAATCATCAATTCGTTTTAGAAAATCATCATAGTCTTTTACGGTTTTAAATGGTTGGTTACCGCTTCCGGATCCCAACAAAGGAAAAGTCAGATGCATTCCCCAGAATTGATTTACCGGCATCAGATTATCCTTAAATGTTAAACCTTCCAATTGTATTTGCATTTCACGCTTAAAAACATCATAACTTAAAACATCCTGACCAATAAGTTTGGAACTATCTATCTGTAAAATCTCATCGAGATACTTTTTATAAAAACCATTTAGGTTTTCACGAAATGAATCGCTGATATCAACTGGTAATGTGTCATTGTATCTGTTATCTGCTATAGCAGTTGCTTCGAGAGGGAAATATTGAAGCCTTTCTTCGTAATAAGAATCCAATATTTCTCTTATGTTTTTCATCTCTGTTGGCTTTTCTTTTTCAGGGTTGTTTTTACATGCAGAAAATAGTACAAACAATAATATCCAGTATCTGTATTTCATAATTTTAATATAAATGATTTGCTATTTTAATTAATTGACGATTGAATAACTAAATAATTTAATAAAAATTTATTCGAAAAAGGGGTGCTGTTTTTTTCACTTTATTACAGAAACATTGCCTAAATAAGTATGTTTATGTTCGTGTTGATCTGTTAATACAATTCGGTATACAAAAACATCATTTTGTACAACTTCGGATTTTAATCTACCATCCCAGGGCCTTTCATAATTATCTGTTGTATAAATCAATTCTCCCCAACGATTATAAATATTCATCAGGTAATTTTTTATTGATAAACCATACCCTTTGAATGAATCGTTGATGCCATCACCGTTTGGAGTAAATGAATTTGGTACGTAAAACGAAAACGAGTCTTCTACTCTTACTAAACCTTTAACTGTATCTGTACATCCGTTTACAGAAGTTAACAATAAAGTGATTAAATAATTTCCGGTATCAGAATAAGTATGACTCGGACTCCATGCATTTGACGAATCGTTATCTCCGAAATTCCAGGTATATGAAGTTGCATTGGAAGAATAGTTTTGAAATTGAAATACGGGTAAAACTATATCAGCTAAATCAGGATTTGTTGCAAATTGACCAACCGGTCTGCCATAAACGGAAATAATTGATTGATATGAAGTATCGACTGAACAACCATTTTTATTTACTGCCTTAAGTGAAACAGTATAATCTCCTTCGTGTTGGAAAACGTGAACAGTGTTACTTGATGCATCAACACTTCCATCCCCAAAATTCCAATAATACGAATTTGAATTCCCTATACTTATGTTTTTAAATGGAACAGTTAATGGTTCACATCCGCTTGTAATTAAAGGATAAAAATTTGATACTGGCATTTCATAAACAGAAACACTATCAATATACGATGATGCCAGGCATCCATTATAATCACCTGTAAGAATTATTGGAAAAGTTCCAACTGCAGAATAAGTTATTGAAACAACGGATTGATTGGACGACGCAATGTTTGCTTCAGGAGAAAATGACCAGGAGTAATTCATACTCGTCTGAATATTCGATAAAGCAGAAATTATAAAGTTGTTATCCCTTAAACATTGCGCTGCAGGTTTTTGAAAATTAATTACGGGAGTAGGATATGTTGAGACTACAACGGTATCTGTATTTTTACAACCGACTGAATTCGTTATAGAAATAATGAATGAATTTTGAATGTTCTCTGAAGTATTATTTAATGTTGTCGCAGTTGGATTGCTTATTACAGGATTAGAAAGATTTGCGGAAGGCACCCATTCGTAAGTTTCGCCGGCAACCGAAGTGCTTCCAATTGTAACAGGTGTTCCGGAACATACTGTTTGATCATTTCCTGCAAAGGCAATTGGTAGAGGGTTTATAACAGCGGTTAAAACTGTCGATGGCGAAAAACAACCATTTTCATTTACCGAAAGTGAAACGGAAATTAAACCGGTCGAATTCCAAACAACGGAATAAGGTCCTGCTCCGTAACCGGAAACTATTGTGCCTCCATTAAACACCCAGTTATAATTTGCAGACGATGATGCAGTCCCTGTATAATTCATAAATACAGGTGTCTTTGCGCAAACAGTGTTACCGATAACAAAATCTGACGTTGGTTTATCAAAAACTTTTACATCAATAAAAGATTGTGAAATGCATCCATTGTCATTAACTACAACCTGAACCTGATCATTTCCTGCATTATTCCATTGAAGAGTATATGGTCCCGGGCCGGAACCGGAAATCACTGTAGCATTTCCAAAATACCAATTAAATAATGAACCGCTTCCTGAATTGCCTGTAAATGTCACATTGCTGGTTTGTCCAATGCAAATGTTTGATATCGGAGAAATCGAAACTACAGGTATTGCTGTCACTCTTAAAGGCATACTTGTTTGTGGTGATGTGCAACCATTTTCCACAACTGTTAAAGAAAGTAAATAATTTCTTGCATTTTTCCAGCTCACAGTATAAGGACCCTGTCCGGAACCAGAGCTTACAATTCCACCATCAAAATTCCACATATAATTTGCAGATGGACTTGCACTTCCTGTATAACTTACATTTACCAGTTCATTTGCACATGTTGTTGATGCAACAATAAAATTTGCTGTTGGAATAGGATTGATCTCAACATTTATTTGTGATGTATCACTGCAACCATTTTCACTTACAATTAATGATACCCTTTTGTTGCCGGAACCATTCCATCTAAGGTTATAAGGCCCGCTTCCGGATCCTGAAAGTAGTATTGCATTACCAAAATTCCATGTATAGGAAGCGCCTGATCCCGCTATTCCATCAAAATTAATATTGTGTTCTTCTCCACTACACAATTGCGGCAATGGAGTTATTGATGATATTGGAGTTTCATATATATTAACAGGCATAATTACTGTTGAAGAACATGTCCCTTCTATAACAGTAAGCCCAACAGAAGATGTACCGGCGGTATTCCATGAAACATTATACGGTCCCATTCCGGAACCGGATAAAACATTTCCATTATTGAAATTCCAAATGTATTGAGCATTTGGAGATGAGTATCCAGTAAAAGTAATTGTTGCCGGTTCATTCACACAGGCTTTACTGATTGTGAATGTTGCTGGTGCACATTGTGTAATTACAATCTGCCGTGACACCTGCGTTTCGCATCCATTCGGAAACGTCGCAGTTAAAGTCACTGTATAAGTACCTCCGGTTGTATAAGCGTGTTGAGGATTATGACTATTTGTTGTTAGACTTCCATCACCGAAGTCCCAGGTTAAAACACTGCCGGGTAGTGTGGTGTTAACAAAATTTATTGGTGTGTTGACTAAAATAAAGGAGTTGGGAGAATAATTAAAACCTGGCAACGGTGCAGGAAGAACCTCAACAACAAAATTATTAATAGTTGTGGCGGCAGGTGAACCATTATCACTGGCTGTCACAAATAAAGTATGAAATCCAAGGTTAGAAGTCTGCCCAATAATTTCAAGAACTAATTTTGCTGCATTTCCCGGAGTATTAGAAAGTACGGTAACTCCTGTCATTCCACCTGAAGAGAAATTAACATTCGTTGTCTGCGCCTGTTCAGGAGAAAGGTAATTGGCAGTAAGTTGATATGTTGTATTTTGACAAAGGCGAATAGTATCACAAATGTTTAATGAATTTAATACAGGAGGAATATTTGCATTAAGTATACATGCATTCAGGGTAAACGATTGATTGTCGAGCCAGTCAACACCATCGTGTGCTCCATAAGCACCATCAAAATTACTTCCGGCCTGATCAAATAAACCAAATTGTAAATAGTCAGTACCATTACCACGATTAACACCAACAGTTGCAGGAACTCCACCGAAACCATTTATTCCTTGCGAAGCATCGCCTGTTGTCCATTGCATGTCTTTATAACAAAAAGAAACATTTTGTCCGTTAGGAATAATTGGATCCGCTCCATTAGTAACTATTAGTTGAAACGTATTAAGCTTGTCATCGTGCGTACCATAGTATCCAACGTTTTCCCATTGAACAATTAAATGTGTTGATGTTACGCTGTAGTACACAAGACCACTTTGAAAACCACGTGTATCTACATCAGCCCAAAAGGGAGCAATCATTACATACGTTGGATCAGGAAATGAATTGGCAGTAAACGTTGAATAAGGAGCGCCAATAGAAATATTGCCATTATTATTTAGAAATATTTTATTTACAGATGTACCATAAAAACAAATATTAAACGGGAGTGTGATAGTATCCGTAGACCAATCATCGTTACGGAATTCCGGTGCAAGTCCCGGGCCGCCACTTCCACCAGATGCATCAAATTGTCCTATTTGAAAAGAGGCATCGCGTGGAATCCAGCAATTGCAGGAGGACAATGACTTTGCTGAATTATTTCCTGAAGAAGTATTAGTATTAATTTGGATTGGTTTTGCATTCCTGTTGGTATACTGTTCCTTCCCTGTAAGTTTACCTTCCGACTTAAGTTGGTTTACCTTTTGCTTGCCAATATCATTAATATCTTGTGCTGTAATAGACAGGCTGTACAATGAAAACAAAATAACATTTAATACAAAAACGTATTTGTTTTTCATCTTTAAACAATTCTGAAACTGGATGGAGTTAACAGCTTTTTTATATCTACCAAAATAATAAAAAACAACTTCATTACGAAACGGTTTTTGGTAAACGCAGGATGACTTTCTTTCCAAGAATAGTTTGATTATAAAAGCTAAAATGATGTTTATTTCTGATTTCAAAAAATAAATCTGCCGGTTCCCTGAAAAATTTAGGGGAAACCTTAAAATTATCAAAAAAATAGCTTTTTTTCATCTTACAAATCAATTTCTGAGACCATTCGAAAAAAAACTAATTATAAATTATTATTACTTAAACAGTCGTTTTTTGCGATATTTTAAACAAGATTGATAAATACAAAAAAGTCTTTTGAATGAACCTCCAAGGCGGACTGCCAAAATGAGTTGGTAAATGGAAATCTTTTTATCATTCGTTTTATTACTTTGAAGCAGCGTTCATAAAAATAAGGTTACATAAGACCTTACTATTTTTATAGGTAAATTTAACTAAAATGCTTCAATATTAATCAGGAATCTAATTACCTTTAAATATCCATTTGTAATTATATTATTTTTTAAATAAATTTAGTTCGGAGCTTAAGTAAACAAACAAGAATTATCTAGAAAAAATTCAAAATAACAATTGAGTAAAGAACAAACGAAGGATCTTTTGAAATTTCTTAAACCATTCGGTAAAGACATTACAAAATTGGTAATGTGGTTACGTGAATATGTTTGGGATATATATCCTGATACAAATGAGTTGATCTACGACAACTATAATGCTCTTGCTTTTGGCTGGTCGCCAACCGACAAAGTCGGTCATACATTTTGTTCTATCGCCGTTGGCCGCACAAGTAAAAATGTTCATTTTGGCTTTTATTGGGGAAGCGAACTTTCCGATCCTGATAAAATTCTTTTGGGGAAAGGCAATCAATATCGATATATCCTTGTGACTGACAAAAATAAATTTCCATTGAAATATATTAATAAACTTATTAAAGAAGCCTTTGATAATTCAAATGCAAAAGTCAAAGACCCGAAACAAATCTTAAACGGACAAACAATCTTAAAAGCAATTTCAGAAAAAAAAAGAATCAAAAAAAAGTAATTTATTAAATACACTTTTAATAATATTCGCTACTTCTTTGTTGGTGTACCTTGTTTCCTGAAGGCTACTTTCAATTAATAATAATCTCCTTTAATGATTTTAATATATCATCTGAAACATAAGCACCGAGTCCAATTGTTTCTGGTAATTTAATTACACCATTTGGATGATACGTTATACCTCCGCTCACCGGATCTTCGTTGAACATAAGCGGCGTGTCGAAATCAATATGTAAAAACTGCTTACTTGAAAGTACTACATGTGCCATAGCAGTAAACCCAAGCCGGGAATCTAAAAAACCTCCTGCTTGAAGTTTTATGTCGGCCTTTTCGGCCAGGCCAATTATTTTTTTTGCTTTAAAAATTCCTGAAGATTTTCCGAGTTTAATATTTATTAAATCGCATGCATTAAGTTTTATTAAGCGTTTAGCATCGACATCATCAAAACAAGATTCGTCAGCCATTATCGGAATTTTACTTTTGCTTTTTATTTCCGGCAATGACATAAAACTGCTTCTCAATACCGGCTCTTCGCAATGTTGTATATTAAAAATTTGCAGCCGATCTAAAAGCCGAATGGCTGTTTCAACCGTCCAGCCCTGATTGGCATCAATACGAATTGGGATTTCATAACCAACTGCTTCACGTATTGATTTTATTCGTAAAAAATCTTCTTCTTCATTTCCGCCGAGTTTAACTTTTATTATTGGAAATCCTTCTTTAATAATTTTTCTTGAGTCAGCAACCATTTTTTCAGAAGAATTCAGGCTGACGGTATAGTCTGTTATAAGTTCTTTGTTTCTTTCTCCGCCCAGAAAACGATAAAGTGGCAACCCTGCTTTCTGTGAGGCAATATCGTATAGAGCAATATCGAAAGCACTTTTTATTGAAGTGTTTCCATAAATAATTCTATCCATTACGAAAGAACAGTTTTCAATATCAAGAGCATCTTTTCCTAAAAGTAATTCTGCTAATAGTTTACCTACAGTCATGCAAGTATCGCCGTTTTCTCCATGAATTGTTTGAAAAGGACTGCATTCTCCAAAACCTGTAATTCCTCCTGATGTTTGAATGACGACGATAATATTATCTGCAAATTCTAATTTGCCCAATGAAATAATAAATGGCTCCTTCAACTTAACCGGGCAACGATAAAGTTTTATTTGTTTGATCAGCTCAGGATTATCCATTAAAAAAATTAAACCGGATGATTAAAATAATTACTAAAATATATGCTGTTTTTATGATTCTTTACATTATATTAAGATCCTTTGCCTAATATTATTTATTGTATGATAAGTTTCCTATTTGTTAAACTATTTTTCCCTGATAACTTTAATATATAAACACCTGACGTAATTCCATTCAATTCAATTATTCCGTCATCTTTCAGAATAGATGAAGAAATATTTTTTCCATTAAAGTCACAGATAGTCCATTTTAGAATATCTGAAGAGTGTTTAAATGAAACTCTCAATCGATCATGTGCAGGATTTGGTGAAAGTGTTATGTTCGAAAAAATTTCATCTATTCCATTTATAAGAGAATCGTTAACAGAAATCGGTATCGATACGAATGAATTTCCTGTGGCATCGGTATTAAAAGTAAGAAACGACTGAATGGAATCAGTAACTGTAGTAAGACAGCTGATTTTAACGGGAAGTGATTCACCCGGTAAGATCGTTGTATCATTACCCGATGAAACAAAACTTAATTCTGATGGATGTGTCAAATTAAAGTTTGAGAAACGAAGATTTGTATTACCCTTATTTACGATAACATAATTAAATATTACAGGGGTGCCGGGTTGAACGGTTCCATAAATTATTGAATCCTGTGTAAGATCGATTGAGCTAATTAAAGGAGCTGAAGAGTTTGTAGATAGAGACGTAATACGATCGATAAAAACCGGATAATCAATAAATGGGTTTTTATTGTGTTGCATTGAAAAAATATCTGTATTGCGTTTGCGTTCAACGTCTGTAACCTGAAAATTTTTATGCCAAGTTCTCAAAATAATTTCCTGTGAATTCAGGAAGTTGCTATAATTCTGATACCGTAAAACAAAATAAAAAAGAGCGCGTGCACTTGCTCCTTTTTGTTGATCGCGGGGTTCGAATATTGTTCCATTTGAAAATGATCCGCCTGAATTCCAGGTGGGATTACTAACTACATCGAAAGGATTGTCTCCTCGTTGACTATTTGCAGCATCATCGGTAGGAAATAAATGGTGTAAATCTGATCTCATTGGTTCGGCACTTGTAAAAAGTGATTGTGGAAGAGTATGCTCTGTATTAAATGAAAAATTGGTTTGGCAATCCGACCGATTGGTATAACCTATCGCTTCTCTTCCTGTATAAACACATTCTAAAGTATTCTGAGACGCGCCTTGTCCATTTATTTTTTTATTGTCAATTTTCATAAACATAGAATCGCGAGCCACATTATATCCAAGAGAAACATAGCCATTTCCGGTGATAAGATTTATCACATTTTTCAGGTTTTCCTCTGCTTGATTTTCTGTCAAATCATAATAGTGATCTGAGTATTTTCCCTGTCCTAGTAAATCAACATTTACATAACCTCTCAACCCATCGTTTTCAATAATCATTTCTGAATTATGAAAAATATTATGTAGTGGTGAAAATTTAATCCAGATACTTGTAGTACCTCCATTGGCAATAGTGAATATCGAAGAGGAAGTAGAAAAAGCCCGGCTACCGTAAATATTATAAAATTTTATTCCGGTAACATTTACATCTCGTCCTAGTGTATTGGTAATCGTTATTTGTAAACTATCGGGAGAGTTTTCATAAACATTTCCAAATGAAAGTTGATTTGTACTTAAAGAAAGCGTTTGAGAAAAAACATTAATTGCGATAACGTTGATCCATAGAAAAAAGATCGCTATAGATTTCATCCTTCGGTTTCTTGTATTTCAATTTTCTTTATTTCATCTTCTTCTCGAATGCTGTCAATGACTTCTAAGCCTTCAACCACTTTCCCGAAACAGGTATGACGTCTGTCTAGGTGTGCTGTGTTTTTCCGGCTATGACATATGAAAAACTGGGATCCGCCGGTGTCTTTGCCTGCATGGGCCATAGATAAAACGCCTTTATCATGGTGCTGATTTCCCCCATCTAGTTCACATTTTATTTTATATCCCGGCCCTCCGGAGCCGGTTCCCTCCGGACATCCTCCCTGAATAACGAAATCAGGAATAACGCGATGAAAAGTCAGTCCATCATAAAATCCTTTTTTCGCAAGATCGCAGAAGTTTTTAACTGTATTGGGGGCATCTTTTTCAAAAAACTCCACTTTCATATTACCCTTTTCTGTAAAAATTGTTGCTGTTTTCATCATGTATATTTGTTGGGGTTAAAGATAATCATTGTATTGATAAGCTTTTTAGGAGAAAATAAAAACCCGACAATTGCCGGGTTTTATTAAAACAGGTAATAAATGTTTTCCTTAAAATTGAATGGCTTGTTTAGCTCTTTTTGGTAAATTTAATTTCCATGTTTTTAAATTCTTTGCCGTCCTTAGTCATATACATTTCCATTAATTGAGTTTTATCGTCTATAAACTTCAATGTTTGGCGGACGTTTTCTGTCTTACCGGTCATTGCATCAACGGCTGTTCCTTTGAGAGTAATCGTTTTTGATCCTTCCTTATATTTTCCTTCAAGGTACATAACACCGGTTCCCATATTATCCACCCAAGTACTTTGAAATGATTTTTTTGCATTATCATAACCAATTGTTCCTCGTCCTTCAAAAGGCATTCCCATCATCATTCCTGTATGAACAGACTCCTGATAACGATCGCCTAATATCATTTTGTTAGTACATTCTGATTCAGCTTGTGTTGGTTCTGCACCGGGAGCCATCCAGAAAGTTAGGTTTTCATGCCAGCTACCATTTGAATTTGCCAGCATTTTGTGCATTTCTCCGGGAGTCATATAAGCCATCCAGGCTTTTTGTTCTTTTTCCTCTTTGGCTGTCATCTTTGTTTCTTTTTTCTCACTTCCTTTCCCCTCTTTCTTACTATCTTTTTTGCCTTGAGCAAAAAGTGAAACGGAAGCAAACAATAATGTTCCTAAAATTAAAATGTTTTTGGAGTTCATGGTTTTAAGTTTTAAATATGAAGCACAAATATAATAACGATATTGAATAAAATTAATTATTACCAAAAGAAAAATTATTAAATCAAGATTATTTTTTCTCTTTTATGTAGTCTTGCCATGATTTTGTTTTATTGATATTGTCTCCATAATAATGAATTATCTCATTTAGAAAATTCGGAGGAATATACGATGGAATTGCATCGACCATTTCCATATTTTCATCCAAAACAACTAGCGTTGGAAATACGAGAGAATTTTTGCTAAGTACAAAGGCTAGTTGATGAAATGGTATTTGTGTGCCTTTTTTATTGGTAAACGATTGGCCTTTAAAGAAAATTGTATCTGTGGTTTCAGGATCAAAATCTACCAAATTAAATTTTGCTGTTAAATATTTTATAAACGTAGTGTCAATGAATGTTGTCATTTTCATTACACGGCAAGAGCTGCACCATGATGTGTTTATCATTGCAAGTGTTTTCTTATTCGTAGGCAACCGTTTTTCAAAAGCTTGTTTTGGGGTTTGCCAGTTAAGCTCTTTTTGTTTTTGGACTAATGTACTATCGTAGAATGTATTTTGAAAATGCTCGTTGAATTCATCATACGTTGAATTCCGTCCTGCATTTTCCAAAACAAAAACCAATATCGGTTCTAACTTTGCTTGTTCAAGGTAACCACTCGCAACCATATTAATTTTAAATTCCTTTTTATCAGAATCGTAGCCATTTAAAAATAATGTAGTTGGATACATGAGCTTATTATTCAAAAGTTTTGCTGCAAGAGGGTGTGTTGTACGCGGTTTGTCAGACACCGGGAAATATTTTTCCCCAAGGTATTCAATGGTATCTTTACTCTCTCCATCAAACTTTACCGGATAGAAATAAGCATTAATATATTCGGCCAGGCCTTTATTTGCATACGTTGTTTTCATCATCGTCTTACACCAACCACACCATTCTGTATAAACATCAATCAATAATGGCTTGGGTTGTGTTTTCATTTTCTCCATGGCGCTTTGCAAAGACATCCAATTAACAAAGCTGCCTTCTTTATCTGGTTCTTGTGCTAAAAGGTGAGAATAACAAAAGAGAATGATTAATAAATATCTTTTCATTGTATTGCTTTAAAAAGCAAAGATAATTTATTCATGTGTAGAAAAAATTATTGTTTCAGTATTATTTTAGATAATACATAACCATCAACCGGAATAAAAGCACAATAAATTCCCGATGGAATAGAAGAAAGATCGAAAGTACTGGTTTCGCCGACAATTTCTTTTCTGAATACTATTCTTCCTGTTGCATCGCAGAGTGAAAAAGTGGACAATCGATTTCCCGGAAAACTTACATTTATGGATGAGGGAAAAGGATCCGGATAAAGGCTGAACACCTTCGCAGGATCTACTTTTCCCGTTTTTGTAATTGTATTGGAATTACCTGTACTATCAGTCTTGACCAGGTATGTTTTTCCGTTAACCGAATTTCCTAGAAGAATGAATCCTTCATCAGCGGTTTGTTGAAAATAAACTGCTTTGGTATCACCCATTGCATTGGTATACGACTGCATCCAGATTATATTGGCATTCTCATCTGTCTTTAAAAGTAACATGGAATTATTTAACGTACCTAAAACTGCATATCCGCCATCTGAGGTTTGTTGAATTGATGATGGAATACCAAAACCTTCAATTGCCTTCGTCCAAAGTGAATCACCGTTGGCATTAATTTTTGTTAGTAAGATATTGCCGTTTTTTACATAACCGCAGATCATAATTCCTGAATTAGTCGCAGGACATAGGGCTACGAACTGTGTATCGCTCGAATAAACTTCATTTTGTAAAAATTTTTTCCAAACAATATTTCCGGCACTGTTAAAGCGGGAAACTATAGGAAGATACATTAGATTTTGATCCGTGTTTTCTTCAATTGATATAGTAGCATAGCCGTTGTCCTGCATTTGAATCAGAGCCTGATTAGCAATACTGAAATTTCCAGCCCAGTCACCAGAAATATATTGTCCTGTAAGAGAATTTACTTCCAAAAAATTTGCATAGTGACCGGCACCTTCTCTTTCATCTCGTGTTGATACAATGGTTCCATTCGCATTTAATAGTAAAGCGTTTACTGAAGTTGTCCAGCTGGATCCTTTAAAGGTCGAAGTAATCATTGTCCCGCTACTATCCATCCATCCGTAAAAAGCTACGGAAGAACTATAAAAAGGATCTTTTACGCTTCCGCCAAAAATAAATGAGCCATCCGTTTTTTCTCTTATGGTTGTTGCCCATTCATGCGTGGGATATCCATATAAAAACGACGTATCAATTATTTGTTTGGACCAAAGTGCATTGCCGGCAAAATCCGTTTTCAAAAAACTAAAATCTGTAGTTGAATCAGAAAGATTCATGCTTTTTCCACAAATAATATATCCGCCATTGTGTAATTCTTGAACAAAATACATCTGAGGATTGGTAAAAAGCGAATATGTTTTTTCAAATGTCTCCTCTGAAAAAACATGGGCGCTGAAAAGACAAAAAACAATTATTAGTTTTTTCATCGGGATTAACTCATTAAAGATAGGCTCTTAATCGTTTAAAGAAAATTGTTTTGGTGAATGATAGGATTTGGGAGGCGATTGACTGGGAAGAAACCAGAGACAATAATTCAAGAGATGAGATATAATTGGCAACAGGTAAGATTTTGTTATAAAAAATGTAAATTAAGATGGATTTCTAAGTTACTATCCGTTATTCTAAGGTAAAAATAATCAAGAATTTTAAACGTTTACTTTATGATTTGATTTTGTCCCAATTGAATTGACTTTAAAGCTTTAATTTACTATATTTCTGCTTCAATACAAATAAATTAATTTGTATGAATGTAAGCTTTTAGTTTGTTCTATTAAATAATACTCTCATTTCAGAAAATAAATTTGAATGAAACAAATATTTATTTCAATTAAATCAAAACAAATAATTTTTTCAGTTGTTATGCTGTTCGCCCAGAATTGCTATGCAGCACTAAAGCCATTGGCAGAATCTGTCAAAGAAAAACATGAATTGAAAATCGATTTTCGTTCATACAATCTATTTACAAATTCTAAAGCTATAACTAGTGAGGCATTTCGACTCGCATTATCCTCAGGCACAACCACAGAAATAAACACCAAGCAACTTTTTAGTATTGTCCAGCAAGCCCCTTCAGCCATTACATTGTATATACCTTTTAATAATGGCAACATTGCAGTAGAACTTGTAAATATTAATATTTTAACTCCAGACTTTATTGTTCGTACAAGTACAAATAATATTGAACCCTATACTCCGGGAAAATATTATCGTGGAATTATTAAAGGAAATTCAAATTCTGTTGCAGCTTTTAGTTTTTTTAATAATGAACTTTATGGAATAATATCCGATAGTTTAAATGGAAACATTGTTGTCGGGAAAGTTCTGCGTCCAGGTAATGAAAATGAATATATTATTTATTCAGATAAAAATTTATTACGCTCCTCTTCGAATATTTGTAATACTTCCGACAGCATTCCTAAGCTAAACCAATTGAAACGATTATCACAATTATCATCTGAAAGAAGCACAGTTAATTGCGCAAAATTATATTACGAAATTGACAACAATATTTATTTATCCAACAATAGCAATTCAACAAATACAATTAATTGGTTGACTGCAGTTCATAATAATGTTGCTACTCTATATTATAACGACAATATTTCCGTTGCTTTAAGCGAGGTATTTATTTGGACTACCCCCGATCCATATACCGGTGTTGATGCTTCTGCGCAGTTGGCTCTCTTTCAATCAACGCGTACGAGTTTTAATGGTGATGTTGGTCAACTTGTATCTAAAGATAATGATAATGGTGGTTTGTCTGCTCAAACAAATGCATTATGTACAAATTTAAATTATGCTTATTCAGATATTGATTTTGAATTTTCTGCCGTTCCTACTTATTCATGGACTATTGAAGCCATAACCCATGAGTTTGGCCACCTCCTGGGTTCTCCGCATACTCATAGTTGCAGTTGGCCGGGAGGTGCAATTGATAATTGTAGTCCGACAGAAGGTGGCTGCCCGCCCGGCCCTGCTCCTGTCAATGGTGGAACTATTATGAGTTATTGTCAACTCTCACTTTCAGGTATTAATTTCAGTAATGGTTTTGGGCCTTTACCTTCAGCTGCTATTAAAAATGCTATCAATGCAGCACCTTGCCTTGGCACAACATGTATTATTTGTCCGCCTGCAGTAAACAATGAATGTTCATCACCCGCTACTCTAAGTATTAATATAAATTGTATTTATACTGCCGGCTCTTTCTGTGGTGCGACTCAATCAATTTCAACTATCAATTGCGGCAGTCGACAGGCAATTACCGGCAATGATGTATGGTATTCAATTACGCCAAGTCAGAATGCAGTTACAATTAGTTGTCAATCGAGTTCAAATTCCGATGTTGTTCTTTCTCTTTATTCAGGAAGTTGTGGAAGTATTACGCTACGTAACTGTTCAGATGCAACTACCCTCGGCGGTATTGAAACCATTAATGCTTCAGTGACTCCGGGTACAACATATTTAATAAGAGTTTATGATTTCAATGGAAAAACAACTGGTGGAGATTTCGGTATTTGTGTAACACAAAGTTGTGTAACAGCTCCGAATAATGAATGTTCAACAGCGACAACATTAAATGTTGGCACTTCCTGTACTTTTATTAACGGCGAACTTTGCTCAGCCACACAATCAATGCCACCGGTGCTGTGTTCCGGTTTTGAAAGTACAGAAGCATATGATTTATTTTATAAAATTATACCGCCTCAAGGACATGTAAAAATAACATGTAAGTCCGGAATAACTACAGATATGGTTCTTGGTTTGTACTCCGGCCCTTGTGGCAATCTAACACTTTTGAATTGTTCAGATACCATCTCCTCAGGTGGAACAGAAGGTATTGATACTGTTTTAACACCTGGCGTTACATACTATATCAGAGTATATGACTGGAATGGAAATATAAATGGAACAGATTTTCAATTATGCGCTCAGTATATTCCGTGCTTAAACCCGGGAACGCCAACCGGTGCTACAGCAAGTGCTTCTTCAATCTGTACTGGAGTAAGCACTACTTTGTCTGTAACCGGAACTCTTGCTTCAGGTTCGAGTTGGAATTGGTATGAAGCTTCATGTGGCGGAACACCAGTAGGAAACGGGTCTTCTATAATCATTACTCCAGGCGCAACAACAACTTATTATGTTCGCGCAGAAAATGCAGGATGTTATTCCGCTTGCAGCAATGTAACGGTTACTGTTATTTTAAATCCAACAGATCCAACAAGCACAAATGGTGTTCCTGTTAATTTGTGTTCAACAGGAACTTCTGCGCTTACCGTTTTCGGAACACTTTCTTCAGGTGCATCCTGGCATTGGTACTCCAGCTCTTGCGGAGGTACTCCGGTAGGAATTGGTGCATCGATTCCCGTTTCTCCATTAACAACGACAACTTATTATGTACGTGCCGAAAACGGGTCTTGTTATTCGTCGTGTGTAAATACGCAAATCAATGTAACAACAACACCGAATGATCCTGTTTCTGCTTCAGGAAATTCCCCGATTTGTGCCGGAGGTAATACGTCATTGCAGGTAAATGGAGCTTTATCGTCCGGAGCTGTTTGGCATTGGTATTCCGTTTCGTGTGGAGGCACTTCTGCTGGAATAGGGTCATCTCTAATTATCTCTCCTGCAATAACAACAACCTATTTTGTTCGGGCAGAAAATGGAACATGTTTTTCTAATTGCAGCAATATTTTAATTACCGTTAACCCGGTTCCTTCTTCTCCCTCTGCGGTTAATGCTTCTCCGGCTTTTTTGTGTTCGGCAGGTTCATCGACTCTTACGGTCACCGGGACACTTTCTACTGGTGCAACATGGCATTGGTATTCGGCATCATGCGGTGGAAATTCTGTTGGAACGGGTTCTTCTATTTCAGTTTCACCGCTTTCGACTACTACATATTATGTAAGAGCTGAAAACGGAACGTGTTCTTCAAATTGTATAAATACAAGCGTTAGTGTTGCTACGGTTCCTGCTAATCCTGTTTCTGCTGCCGGAAATTCTCCTGTATGTGCCGGAAGTAATTCAACGCTTCAGGTAAATGGTACTCTTTCTGTTGGTGCAACATGGCATTGGTATTCCGGTTCATGTGGCGGTGCTGCTGTTGGCACGGGTGCATCAATAAATGTTTCGCCAACAACAACAACAACTTATTTTGTTCGTGCCGAAAATAGCGGATGTTTTTCTAATTGCGCCAGTGTTTCAATAACTGTAAACGCTGTGCCTTCTACACCATTATCGTTAAATGCTTCGCCTACTTTTTTATGTTCCGCAGGGTCATCTACTCTTTCTTTAACCGGTACCATTTCTGTGGGTGCAGTTTGGAAATGGTATTCCGGTTCATGCGGTGGTACACCGGTTGGTACAGGCGCTTCTATTTCAGTTTCTCCATTATCAACTACAATCTATTTCGCAAGAGCAGAGAATGGAACATGTTCTTCCAATTGTTTAAATACTGCCGTTAGTGTTGCTACAATTCCTGCTGATCCTATTTCAGCAAGCGGGACTACTCCAATTTGTGCAGGAAATAATTCAACGTTACAAGTCTCTGGTACATTATCTTCAGGTGCTACATGGCATTGGTATGCCGGCACATGTGGCGGAACACCTGCAGGAACGGGTGCTTCTATTAGCGTTTCTCCTGCATCATCTACTACATATTTTGTAAGAGCTGAAAATGGATCATGTTTTTCGAATTGCACAAGCATATCGGTTACAGTAAATTCAACTCCGGTAGCTCCTTTATCCGGAAATGCATCTCCCGCTTTTTTATGTACGGCGGGATCATCTACTCTTACTGTTACCGGAACGCTTTCTCCGGGTGCAACGTGGCAATGGTATGCAGGTTCGTGCGGTGGGATTCTTACAGGAACAGGGGTATCAATTTCTGTTACGCCTCTATCAACAACAAACTATTTCGTAAGAGCTGAAAATGGAACTTGTTCTTCTACTTGTATAAATATAAATTTAAGCGTCGCCTCCGTTCCTGCTGATCCGGTTTCTGCAAGTGCTAGTTCTCCTTCAGTATGTGCAGGAGACAATTCTACTTTACAGGTAATGGGACAATTGTCGCAGGGTGCTACCTGGCAATGGTACACAGAATCTTGTGGTGGTGTACCTGCGGGAACAGGTTTAACTGTTACCAAATCAGTTTCTGTGAATACAACTTATTATGTACGTGCAGAAAATGGGAATTGCTTTTCTAATTGTATAAATACAACTGTAAGTGTTATTCCCAGACCTGATGACCCCATTTCAATTAATACAACTTCTACTTCTTTGTGCGAAGGTGATTCCGCAATACTGACTGAAACGGGGAATCTTTCGCCAGGAAGTAATTGGGCTTGGTATACCGGTTCGTGTGGTGGAACACTTTTAGGTCAGGGTAGTTCAATAATTGTTGGTCCAACATTCAATGAAACATATTTTATAAGAGCGGAAAATGCAAACTGCCAGTCGAACTGTCAGAGTTTAACATTAAATGTAAACCCGCTTCCTGTTCAGCCATTCATTTCGATGATTAATGATACTCTTTCTGTTCCGTTTTATTCTTCTTACCAATGGTATTGGGGCACTGACATAACAACTTTCGATCAATTAGGAATTTTACAACAACAAAAAGCAATCAATAGCGGATATTACTTTGTTGTGGTTACTGATATTAATGGATGTACTGCTTCATCCGACACTATTCATTTTCAAATTCCTGATTTAATATCAAAAATAAATTTCGATGATATTTTATCAATCTATCCTAATCCAGTAGATGATTTATTAAATATTAAAATAAAAACCGCTTTGAAAGAAAATGTTTTCTTAAAAATATTCGATAATACAAGTCGGCTGGTTTATTCAGGTAAAATGAGTAAAGACAAAATTAATGTAATTTCGATGGCGCCTTATGCTAATGGACTTTATCAATTATTATTCTTAATGGAAGGAAGAGTTTATGTCAGTAAAATATTGAAAAAATAATTTTTTAAAACATTTTACAATTTTATTTGTTTTTTATCCTCTTCACCTTTCTAAAATTATATGTCCTGTTTTTTGGGCCTTCGTTCCCCTTAATAAATAAACATAAACCCCTTCTGCGGCTATCTGTCCTTTGTAATTGCCATCCCATTCAACATTTAAAGGATCATCCGTTTTAAATACCTCTTCTCCCCATCGGTTAAATATTTGTAAAGAATATTTATCACATGGAATTTCTGAAAATATTTTAAATGTCTCATTATTCCCGTCGCCATTAGGGGTAAATGAGTTTGGTATATATAAAGTATAAAATCCATCAGAAGGAGATTGAACGTTTGTAGTAGTAATTGTTGGACAAACGCTAGCGGCGTTTATGGTCAGTGAAACATTGTAATCTCCGGGTGATTGAAAATAGTGAACAGGGTTTCTTGCTGTCGAAAAACCATTATCTCCAAAATTCCAAAGGTGTGATACACCTGCAGGGGCTTTACTTGCAAATAAAATTTTTGCAGCGCATGAATCAATAAAATAATCAAACCTTGCCGAAGTTCTTAAAAAAACATTTATATTCTGTCTGATGGTATCTATACATCCGCTTTGAGAGGTTGTAATAAGTTCTATCTGCTTGCTTCCCGTGCTATCATACGAATGAAAAGGCTGAAGATTATTTGAAGAATCACCATCGCCAAATTTCCATCGGCTTGCAATAGGATTGATGGATTGGTTGAAAAAATGAAAGACAGGATCGCAAATCACATTACTATAACTCATTGCCGGTTGCTGATCTACATTTATCGAAACAGATTGTGTTGAGGTTGTTGTACATCCATTAATGCTCGTTGCAATTAATGTTGCCTGATAGTTCCCGGAATTAATATAAGTATGCAAAGGACTTGTAGAAGTTGCTGAGTCTCCATCACCAAAATACCATTTGTATGAATTTATTCCGGAATTATTACTAAAAAAAACCGAGCCACAACTTACATTTAAAGCTACTGATATAATTGGATTAGGATATACATTGACAATAACAGAGTCATAGCCATAATGACACAATCCATCAGTAACTATTAATGCTAATACAGTACTTGAAAGCGGATTGATTGTTTGTGTTGCAGTATTTATTCCATTGTTCCATAAGTATTGCAAGCCTTGCAAAAAGGCTGTGCCAACTTGCACTGTGCTTCCGGTACAAATACCTAAATCCGGCCCGGCATTAATAATTACTTGTTGTGGAATACTCCAATTAAATTTCACAATTCCTGAATCACCATCGGCAGCATCATTCATTGTATTATTACACTGCCCGATTCCTTTTTGTCCTCCACTTACAGATGTAATTACATTGCCAGGTATTACACTGTCAGCGAAAAGAATTACACCACCACCACCACCACCGCCATTACCAAAACATTGTGCAGGGTATATTTGATCACCGCCCTTTCCGCCTTTAGCCTCAATAAAAATATTCGAATAAAACGTTTTTACATTCAACATAACACTTCCGCCGGCTCCACCTCCGCCGGCTCCATCGGCCACTGCAACAGGAAGTACATCCATCCCATTTGATTTTATTAAATGATTGTTTCCGGTTATCACAGCTGCGCGAATAAATATTATTCCCCCTCCATTTTCTCCGCTTGTTCCTTGACTACTATCCTGATGTCCGCCACCGCCGCCACCGCCAAGAAAAATTTTATTCTGATTAATCGCAGTATCTAAACTTAATCCTCGTAATCCCCACAATGTATCAGGCGCGAAAATATTATTTCCGCCATGTCCGCCTGCACCGTAATTTCCGCCACCAGCTGCCCCTGTATTAATATCCATTCCGCCGCCGCCACCGTTTGTCTGAGAACCTCTGCCGAATTCCTTGTCGGTTAAAAATTCGCTAATCCCTTCACCTTTCCCTCCTCCGCTTCCCGGAAAAATTCCAAAAGAAAATTCGGTGAACCAGGTCGAACTGTAATTTTGTGAAACAGCGCCTCCTTTAAATCCCCCTGCGCCTGCATCGATGTCAGCATTTAATACTAATGTATCATTAACTGAAAATGCAAGAATTCCACCTGTATTTCCATTCCATGGTTGTGCGGTGAGTGTGCCAATAATATCAGCTTTTGTATAATTCGGATATGAAATTATTTGCACGCTTCCAAAAGGATCATAAAGCTTCATCAAAGAAGTTGTTAATACAATGGTATTTCCATTGATCGAATTGATTTTTAAAACTTCAAAATTCCCCGCCTTATCATAATCGAGGATCGAACCAAATGTATTACTATTGGTTGTATCTATCGATGCGCCTTTCATTTGAAAGATAAGAATACTGTCGCCCGCTGAAAAGCCTGTAGTCGTGCTCACCAATAAAGAATCCGGGCATGTATAATACACTGCTAAAACCTTAGCATATGAATTAATAACACCGGAAATATTTGTTTGAGCAAACAAATTCATTCCTGATAAAAAAAATAAAATTGCACTAAATAACTTCATGTAATGGCGAGGAAATTAATTTTATTAAACGCCTATGAAATTTAATAGTTCTTTACTGTAAGAAATTTGCAATAAAAAATTGTTCAAAAAAAGATACGGGAGTAATCGCTCAGTTTTTAAACAATGATTAGTCTTTATGCTAATAAATTTTTAAAAGATTTTAATAAAACACCAATTACCTAAATAATAAAAAATAAAATTAATTTTATCTTATTTTTACGCTTGAATCTTGAAACGATAAAAAAATGAAATCTTTATTAAAAATATTTCACAAGTATTTATAAATAATTATACCTGTAATTAATTTATTGCTTTAAAATTACCGAATATCGTATTTTGAGTAAAAAATAACATCACATTTCTTACACTTTTCTTTTTCTCTTTATTTGTCTGATTCAAACCTTTCTTTTTTCTTCCCGTTTCATTTTCATACTAACACAATAATAAATATAAAATTTATAAAAATGAAAAAACTATTACCTCTATTGACTCTTTGTTTAATTATTGGGAATGTATTTGGACAGCTTCCTAATAGCTCGTTCGAAAGTTGGAATTCTACTCCGTATGATGAACCAACAGGATGGCAAACCGGTAATCATGAATCAGTAAGTCTTGGCCTTATTCCTGTAACACGTGTAGCAGGAACTTCCGGTTATGCTGTAAGAATGCAGACAACCGTATCCAATGGTGATACAGCGCAAGCTTATATTGCTAATGGAGATCCGGGAAGTGGTCAAGGAGGTATTCCTTTTGCACAACAGCCTACAGCAATTACAGGTTATTACAGATATCAACTTCCTGCAAATGACACCGCTATTTTATTAGTGATGTTCAAAAACAATGGAACTGTTTTTAGTCAGAATATTTTTAAAATAAAAGGGACAGGGGTACAAAATACATTTGTCGCTTTCTCTTTCCCTCTTTCAATTGGAATAACACCCGACTCCGTAATATTTGCTGCCGCATCCAGTAATCTAATCGATAATGTAGGTGTAGAAAACGGCAGCTTTTTAGAACTCGACGGAATTGCTTTTGCCGGTACCAACACTCCAATTAATAATGGCACTTTCGAAAACTGGACAACATTTTCTAATGATGCTTTGAATGGATGGGAAACATATGGTGATGGTGTTTCTAAAACATCTGATAGTTACGATGGTTCTTTTGCAATTAGTCTCGAAACAATTGATTATGGAAATGGAAATATATCAAATTCAGGAATGACGTCCGGTCATAATACAAATAACGGACCTATGGGAGGAACTCCATATACTGAAACTGTTGATACTCTAATCGGCTATTATCAGTATTTTACTTCCGGACCTGATAGTGCGAGTGTAAATATTGGGCTTTTGAATAATTCGAATTACATTGCCGGTATACAAAAGCTGTTACCTCCAACAAGTCAGTATACGTATTTTGAAGTTCCGATTTATGCAAATTCCGTTCCCGATACAATGCGTGTTGATTTTTCCTCTTCGAAATGGCCAACCTCACCATCTTCGGCAGGTAGTCGGTTAGTTCTGGATCACCTTCAATTGAAGTCTGTAATAACAGCAGGGATAGAAAACCCGAATTCGAAATTTAAAAACTCATTGTTTGCATTTCCTAATCCGGCAAATGATGTACTTCATATCCGCTTAGCAAAAGACCTTTCTGAAAATGTTTTAATTGAAATCTATGACCTTGCAGGCAGATTAATGATAAAAGATAAAAAGAATGTTATTGACAGCAATATTGATTTAAGTATTTCATCGCTTATTCCGGGGAAATATTTTTATAAGGTTTACAGCAATGGCAGAAGCTATCAACAAACTTTTTCAAAAGAATAATGTATTAAAATATAAAAATAAAAGGACTACGAAATAACCGTAGTCCTTTTTTATTTGTAATTATCCAGAGGCTTTTTTATTCTTTAATAACCTGGAAAAATTTATATTCATCTTCTACATTAATTCTGATAATATACATTCCATTTGTATATCCGGAAAGATCAAGTTCGACACCATTGTTAGAAGATATATTTACGATTTTAACCGGTACGATATTCCCCAATAAATCGAAAACATTAACATCACCTGATTTTATCGTTTTGCCGTTAAGCATGACATTAACTTTGTCATAAAATGGATTCGGATAAACTTCAAAATCGCCGGATGGTAATTCCACATTATTGCCTATTGTACGACAAGCAAAGTTTACATCTATTTGAAAACTTTTTGCTACAGATGATCCACAATGGTTGTTTGCAACAACAGTTATAATAACCGGACTCGAAATTGTAGAATTAAAATTAACAACAATAGAATTATTATTTCCATTATTGGTAATTACGGCTCCGCTTGTAATGCTCCATGAATATGAAGATGCTCCCGGTACATTAAGAATTTTATAATTCAAATTACTTTGGCTTTTACAAACTGATAAATTTCCTACTGTAAGTGAACCCGGCTGATCAGGCACTGATTTAACAAGTAATGTTGCTAATTGCCCAGGACCACAAATATTATTGGCTGCAACACTAATGTTTCCGGAAATAAATCCTAAAGGAAAAGTAACATGCACTGCATATTTTCCATTATTATTTTTTCCTGTAACCGTTATCGGATTTCCGGAATTTCCCAAACCATCAGACAATATAGAATTGAGTGGGCCGTACCAAATATAAGATGATGCACCCGGTACTTCTTCAACTTCGTATTCGATCGTTTGTCCACCGCAAGCGCCTATTGTAACGTTGTTTGGTTTCCATACAGGCGTTTCTGTCAAGCCTGTTATTTTTTTTGTTCTTTGTCCGCTGGCACCAATACAATTGGAGGCAGATACTTTGATGTTTCCTGCTGTAAATCCTGAAGGTGCTTTTATAGTAATTGTATTTGTTCCTTGCCCTGAGATTATCGTTAATCCATCCGTGCCGGACCAGACATAAGAAGAAGCATCTTTAACGAGAGCAATCATATATGTTGCTGTTGAAAGCGGACAAATTGTTTTTGGCCCTACAACAGATCCAGGTGTTTTAGGCTCTTTATTAAGTTGAATTATATATTTGCAATTGCTTGGAGTTGTGCTACAAGGATTCATACCCTGAACACAGAGATATCCACCTTTATATTTTGAACCGAAGTTAACAGTAATGCAATTTCCGGTTGAGGATCCGACAATGGAGGCCTCTTTTGGTAATACCCAAATATATGAAGTCGCTCCGGCTATTGGAGGAATACAATAAACTACACCGGTTTGACTTTTGCAAACTCCGGATGGTCCGCTAATCGTTCCAGGACTTAAACTTAATGATCCTGAAAATCCTACCTCCGCTGAAGCAGTAGAAGTACATCCCTTTGAATCTGTGGCTTTAACAGTATATGTTCCCCCGGATAATCCCGTTATCGTTTGTGTTGTTTGCCCACCAGGCATCCATAGGTATGAATATCCCGGAGTACCACTATTAACATTTGCTGTTGCTGTTCCATTCGACAGACAAATTGCATTTGTAACAGTAGTTGATACATATAGTTTGGAAGGTTCGTTTATCTCAACAGGTACAAAAGCAGTGCAATTTTTTGAATCAGTTACTTGAATATAATTAACTCCTGCAGTATATCCGCAAAAAGTTCCTGTTCCTTGATAAGGAAATTCTCCCCCTGTAGCTGATATATGAAGGCATGTTGATTCACCATTACAATTAATTGGATCTTGAGTAGCAGACACAATCAAAGGAGGAGGATCGATTAGATTAACATAATCTACTACAGAACATCCTTTGTAATCAATTACTTCAAATGGAAAACTACCCGCAGGATAACCACAAAATGTTTCTGCACCCGAATAAGGTGGGGTGCCGCCTATAGCTATGACTTCAATACAAGCAGTTTCACCTGCACAATCAATATTACCATTAAGCGAAATTGACAGTGGACCCGACGAAGTTAATATTCCGTCTTCAGATTGTTGTATTATATAATTTGATTCGGATACAAGCTGAACATTCGGATGAATGCGGTAAATTCCTTGTGGTAAATTATCTCCAGCAACTTCTTGATTCTGATCATCGAAAACTGTGTATGTAGAAGGGTCAACAAAAAGAGAAGTTAAGGAGTCATCGTATTGTAATCCATTTATCTTAAAAGTAAATTTCGGTTTACTTCCACATGAATCAACTTTATCATCCGCTTTAATAGTAAGCTCCTTCGGTAGAATAGTTAGTTTTCCTAGCCTATAGGAAATATCAAAATTCCCTGACATAAAAGCAGCGGGTACAATAGCGTGTTGTCCTGCATATAAACCTGTAATTAAATTCAAAGATTTAATTGCTACTGAATCGTCGGGTGGAGCCGAAACATCAGACTCATCTATAATGACAACTGTTTTTTCATTACTGTTATTTGACACTGTGGATGAATTCACAACAGCATTCCCATTTATAACTATGCGTCCATTAATTACTATGCGACCATTAACTGTCGCGAGTCCATTAGCCATACCAAAGCTGCTAACTAATGCTCTGTTATCAATAATATTTGCATCCAATGAATCCGCTTGATAATTAAATACAGATTCAGGTGAAACATCGACAACACGAGTAGTATCATATACAATTCCATTAATTACAATTCTTCCATTTATGACTATTCGGCCGTTTGCCAATGATCTATAACTTGCCAGGAATGCGCGGTCTTCGAGGTCTTCGTTTGTAATTGATCGTGAACCACCAACGGCATCAACTATTATCCGGCCATTAACGATAGCAATCGATGTATCAATGTCAGCTTCATGTGCAACTTCAATGGAATTCAAATAAGCCCCTCTGATATTTGTATCAATATTTGTATTGTCATATTCATAATTGAATTGTATACCGGCAACTTTATCCCCATAGGTGAGAGTCGTATCTCTTGGTATTATAACCAAAGGCATTTTTTCAATCTTGAGCAGGCCGTCGTTGAAAACATAATTATGTAAAGCAAGGAATGCATCATCTTCAGGGTCTCCGGGTTCAAAAGGATTTAATGGCGTTACAGTATATATATCAACATCACTTAAATCAGAAGCAAGTGTGAAATAATCTAAACTGTCGAGACCAAGATCAGCTAATGAAAACGTTGTATTTTCAATTGGAATTCCGTCAACCAAAACTACAGGTGTAAAATCAGGATTTACCTCTCCATATCTTTTTGTTTTAAATGCAGAAGTTACTGTAATTGTCGTTTTTCCATCAGTAATAAAATAAAGAGAATTGGAAAATCCACCATCTAATTGTGAAGGAGTAGTTGGGGGTGTATACACTTGCAATGGCGGATTGCCATTGAAAATCGGAACCTCCGCTGTAATTGTATTCAAATTTACAAATGTAGATACAAGAGTATCATCATTAAAAATTACAATTGATGAATCCGATAAATAATTTCCATGGATGGTTACAAAAAATGGCTGTGTGCCGGGAATAAAAGGCGGCACAGGAAAACTAAGTGAAGTTATTACCGGCATTGGAGTAGCAAAAGATTGTAATGCTCTATCGGCCTGTATTAATCCGGAACCGGAAGCAGAATCTTCGAGGTTTGTGCTCATCGGCAAAGCTGTGTGTTTTAATATTGACCTTACGCTATCCGGTGAAAGATCTTCGAAATAAAATTTCTTTCTTCCGTCTAATAATAAAGCTGCTACTCCAGCTGCATGTGGGGCAGCTGATGATGTTCCAAAAAAGTTCGGGAATGGATCCGGAGTATCTATATTAGGTGCGCCAAAATCAACTGTTGTATTTCCTCCATTCGGAGCAACGAAATCAGGTTTGTGCCTGTTAACACCATACACTTCTGTTCCTCCAATCGAAGAAAACGATGCAATAGTTGCAGGATCTATACCAAATGCCGGCGTATTCAAATACAATGCAGCTCCAACTGCAATTGCTCCTGCGGCATTTGCTTGTCCAACAATTGTTGATACTCCGGTTCTGAATTCATTGAAAGTAATATTGCCTCTGAAAACAATATATTTAAATTTCACATTGGCTAATCCTGAATCGCGAACAATCATAATATTTGCCTGAGTTGGTCCTCTTACAATGAATGGTAAAATTTCCAGTGGATCACCGCCAATATTATTTCTGTTAAATCCAAAAAGTCTGTTTCCGCTGTTGTCAACTAAATAAATATCGAGATCGTTTTGTGCTCCCGGTGTTTGACCCAGCGAATAAAAATTATCTTCCCATTGTAGAACGATAGAATAAATTCCAATAGTTTGTCCCGGATCTAAACCCAGAGATATACTTTGATAAATGTCTCCACTACTGTTAAAATTATGAACCGCGCCGGAATATCCTGCCGGAACGGGTGTTGGGCCAGGATTAAAAACACCTTCATACGATTTCGATCCGAAATTTCCTGCGGCAGAAAAATAAGACACCCCTTGATCCTTTACGAAATCAACAGCTTTGGAAACAACGCCATCCTGAAAATATGGTTCTGTTATGTAAGTTACATCGTCAACAATAATATCACAACCGTGTTGTTGTAACTCTTTTATTCCAACACTAAAATCACCCGGACTTACAAATCCTGTTCTGAAAGCAAGTTCTGCTTTTGGTGCAATGTCATGAACGATTTGCATCATGGCGCGACCTTCGTCTGATCGTGGTCCATACGGATATTCTTTAACAAGATCGACAGGTAATGAATTATATATATTACCCGGGCCGGGAAGATCTCCTTGAGAAATATTTAATGCAGCTCCACCTTGTTTGTTATAACTATCAGAAATAACACCAACCTTTACTCCTTCACCCTGTACATTAAATACAAGTCGTGCCGAATCGGATAACATGGCACGATCACCTAAACTAAATGTCGCACCATTAATATTAAAATTTGATTGTGGAGGGAAATATGGGCGAACATAATCTATGGTTGAGTATGAATTAAGACTTAATAAATTATTAATGGGAAAAAAGCCTGTAATAATTAATGTGTTTAAGCCATTGTCTATAATGTCAGTCATTCCGTTTAGAATAAGCGTCTGAAGCAAGTTGTCATATTGTCCAACATTAGAAATAACCTCAATTAAAACTTTCCCGTTTTGTGTCAGATAAATATTGTTGTTGTTTGTATTCAATACCGTATCCGGATGTCCAACCAACTGTGTTAATTCCGATCCGATTTTGTCTTCGATTTTTCCTTCAGGTGGAGGTGGATAATAACCAACGATACACGGTAACTGAACAATTGTTGTATCAATTGTTGCAGCACAACCAATGTTATTTGATATTGTTACGCCATATGTTCCCGGTTGTGTAACATTGATGGATGAAGTTACTTCACCATTGGGAGACCACAAATAAGTGTATGGTTCATTATTTTCTCCAGATGTATCTGCTACAGTAATCGTAGAAGATGCATCCGGACAATCATAAAGAGGTGTATTCAATGTCAAAGCCGGCAATGGTGGAGAAATAACAACTACATTCGTTGATGTGGATGCTGAACATCCGCCGGATGTAGTTACAACAACATAATAAGTTCCTGCACCGTTTTCGGTAACATTATTTATAGTTGGGTTTTGTTCATTCGATATAAATTCATTCGGCCCCGTCCAGGAATAAGACGTTCCGCCATTCGCTGTTAGATTTAATACACCGCCTTTACAAACTGTAATTGTCCCTCCGTTTGCTAATGTAAGAGGAAGAATATTTACGGTAATGACTTCTGTTCTGGTTGCAGGAATAATAAAATTATCTGTAGCAGTAAATGTAATCTGGTGTGTTCCTATATTACAAGCAGCTGCTGTAATGGTTACATCGGCAGTAGATACCGAACCGTTGTTTACAGAGATTGTTGAATTACAAAGCTCATTGTCGCCCACAACAGTAGTAACTAATTGATTAATTTCTGGTGGAAGAAATGATAATGATATTGTAGCACTGGAGCCGCAAACGATATCGATTGAGTTTCCCGCCGGCAATCCGCTTACAGAAGGAGGAAGATTTGTTATTCCTTTAACATCAAAATAGAAACATTGGTAATCGAGATAATTAACACCGCTATTATTTGCCGCACCTCCACTATAATTAGAATTGTTTTCATTGAAACGGCCTACTTGTATATAGTCTGCATTATTTCCTTTATTAATTCCCACAGTAGCAGGTGTTCCTCCAAATCCGCCCGACCCATTAGAAGCGCTACCCGTAGTCCATTGCATATCATCATAAAAAAAGGCAACGTTGTTTCCTACGCCAATTAAAGGATCAATACCATTACTTATAATAATTTTAAATGTGTTTAATTTATCCGCCTGATTATTATAATATCCCACACCCGGCCATGTCACAATTAAATTGGTGGAATTAACTTCATATTTAACTATGCCACTCAAGGGGTTGCGTGTATCCACATCTGCCCAAAATGCTGCAACCATCGGTAGTCCAAAAGGAAAACCTGAAGAAGTAAATGCGGCTGAAGGCCCTGTAAATGTCAGGTTGCCATTGTTATTAATCCAAACCTGATTGTATGCAACGCCATATAAATCAAATGTAAATGGAAGTGCAATGGGGCCGATTGAACCATCATCATTCGCTGGGAATGAATTTGCACCTACTCCCGGTGGTGTGTAGCAACTTCCGGTTGGAAGATCATCTGTAAATGTTGCAACAACAACATAAGCCGATGTCTGTCCGGTAGCAGTTGCTTTCAAATGTTGTCCGAGGCAATCATCTTCACATACATGCCATGTAGTTACAAATGCACCGTTCCCATTGGCGATAACATTCCATGGCAGGTGTTCTGCTCCTGTATCCGGTGCATTTCCTGCATGTACTACTATAAGTGTTACTGTTTCTCCGGGTAAAAATCCGCCGCCTGTAATTGTTGCTATTGATCCGGGGTGATAATCGATTGAATCGGTTACCAGAGTTTGACCGGTAAGTGGCAGCGGATTAATAGCTGCAATTTTTTGCTGATCATAACCGGCAGTATTAGATGGATCTGTTATCGTTTGTGCTGAAGTAAATAGACAAAAACAAATAACTATTAATAATGCAAAAACTATTTTCATGTAGCGATTTTTTAATTTTTAAATAATATATATGTGTGATTAAACATGATTTTTTAAATAAATAATTTATCAGCCATATTTCGTTTTAAGGGTCTTAAGATAAACATTTTACCTTAAAAAGCAATGTTAATATATGTCGATTTGCCATACGTTTTATAAATTTTGTTTAAAAAAGCAATTTAAGGCTTTTGTTATAAGCTTGCAAGCTTTTCTAAATATTAAATTACGTAAAGATCACTTGGAAGCCCTATGGAATAAGCGTTTTAAAGATCAACCCGCTAAATTTTTGAACCTAAACGCCTTCCTGTCTGATAAAGAACCAATGAAAATTTAACCATATTAAGTAACGGTTAATGAAAAACCATCATTTATTGGTTGTTAAATTTATGTGTCAGATCGATCTTGCATGAGTTAACACATAAAATAACAATCCATAAAAATGAATAATATGAAAAAAAATACAAGCTACACCGAAATTCTCAGGCAGGAGAATGAGATCACCAAATTAAAAATACAGGCCGAATTCGGAATTGAATTAAGTGACAATGAAGAATTAAATCCTGCAATAGAAAGTATCTGGCTCAATCAAATACTGGAATATGAAAGATCAATGATAAATAATAAGAAAATTACTATCGGTGAAATGCTTGATCAGTCATTTTGTAAACCTGCGAAAGAAATAAGCGATGACGAAGTGTCTATCGAACTGCACAATATTATGGAGCTTATGCGACTAAAAAATATGGTAGTAGAAAGCATATATGGAATAGATGACAGGGAAATGTACCGTTTTATTACTCAAGAATTATTTCTAAAAGAAACAGATAGTTGTTTGCCAAAAAACATGATCGTATGCTACGTTTATGAAGAGTTTTATCCGAATGATGAATGTGATTTAAAAAATAAAGCAGATGAGTTTGTTCATGTTTTGATAGATAAAGAAGATAATTTTATCGAACGGTTTTTTGCATTATTTGATGATGAAGAAAAAGAGTCTCAATTTCAAAAACTGAAAAGAAGGGTTTTTTTATTTCGTAATGCTTTTGATGAAATTCTTTTAGAAAAACATAACATTACCTCTCACTCCATATTAAATGACAAGGCCGAGGTTTGCTTTGATTTTAAAATTTCAGTTCTTCCACCCCATAGCCGGACTTATCATTCAATATCCGGACCCGGAAAATATAAATTCGTTAAGGAAAAGCATTATTGGATATTAGAAGATGTGGTTATGAATGGCATTACTTAAAAAAAATCCTAAACAATCTTCACATTCATCAATAAAAAATTTGAATAGATTGTAAAAATTATTCAATTGCCGGCCCAAATTTATTTATGGCAAATTAATAGTAAAGACACATTACTGTTATGCTGGCGGAGAGAGTGGGATTTACACCAACAGCATAAATAACATTTTTTCAATGATTATTGATATGTAACAGCCCATAGGTACACGGATAGGTAAACTATACTGCCTCAGCTTTACTTTGGACTACTGAAAATTCAAAGGACGTTTGATGAATGAAAGGTCGGGAAAATAGTTGGTTGAAAAAAGCCATTGTATACCTGTTCCAAAACATCATGTACGTCAAACATCGTTAATCCGATACCTAACAAGGCAGTTATCTACTTTCTGGAAATTCTGATTGGTTGAAAAAAGTCAGAAAAAAAATGGGTTAATAATTTTGAACGGCATATTCTAGATACAGCATCATGAAAATGTTTTCAGTTAATTTTTGATACGAGCCTCACCTGATATGAACGATATAAAGGATAACATCAGAAAATTACTAAAGCACTTTGGATTGGAGCCTGGTCAACAAATCCTGTAAGAGACCTCTACATAGATTCATATAAAAAAACACTAAATTATTCAAGTATTATGAAATTAACAAAACTTTGCCGACCCATTCCGAATAACTCTACAACATATGTTTTTGCCTTATGAGAGTTTGTCATCACAGGTTGCTTGTGCGTTAATTGAACCATTTATAATATATGGTCATTTAAAATAAATTCCTTTCAATATATTATAAATAAAAAACAAAGCCGACTTGTATTATCAAAGAGTAAGGTGCCAATAAATATTTGTTTTTGCGAATCTTTACAATCTCAATCTAATTATTTAAACAAGATATGAGTTATTATTTGATAGCTATTGCTAAGTAACTCGTATAATTTCTATTTCTGCATATCATACGATGAAAACAATTGAATATCTGTTTCGGCGAAATCCCCAAGCACGTATGCTAACACATGATGATTCCCGAGCGAGGGGTACAATAGTAAATTAGACTACATAAGAATTTTTAATTCTGATTTAAGTGACAATTGGGCGAACCCTCTTTTGTCTAATCCGCTCAATTCTTTTAGTCAGCAATTCATTTAATACTATTGAAAACAATATACTTACTATAGTCAAACTTAATCCCAATCCACCAATGTCCGGGATTTTCAAAATATGCAGAATCCTTAATAATAGTAAATGTGAAATGTATATCGGATAAGACCATTCTCCGATATAAGTATCAAACTTCCATTTTTTTGTTAAAATAAAAATAAATGGTAAGCAAAGGAAGAAAAGTAAAAAAAACAAAAAGTACTTCCCAGGTATTGTAATAAAATTATATAAAAGTGTAAATGATAAAATTACAATAAAAATAATATTGAGAAATAGTTTATTAATTTTTGCAGCTCGCATTTTATTATATATTTTGTACGATACAATCCCCAACAGAAAGAAAACCATTTCAGTCGGGAAAAAGCGGTATGACCAAGGATCATACTTTAATCCGTTTTGAATCAGAATCAATCTTAACAGTAGTGAAAGAAATATTAGTAAGAAAATAATTTTAAGTCTTCTTCTTGCAATAAAAGGCGCAATGAGATAAAATGTCAATTCGACACCAATTGTCCAGGCTTGAGGAACAAAATAAAATGAATATAATGGCGGATTCGTATTTCCGAAATTGGAGGTGAAAAATAAATGCCCGGAAGTAGTATCAATCCCTAAAAAAAGGACTACATCCTGAAAGAAGATAATAATATTAGTTACAATAATAAATATAAAACTTCCCAAGCTTAGACTATCATAGTATTTTAAATAACTATAAAGAGCTCCTGAATTTTCACCGTTGGTAAGTAATAGTGAAACAGTTGAACTCAAAATTGTTATAATGAGAACTGTCCAATATATTGGGTATAATCTTAAAAATCTATTTGTAATAAATAATTTATATGAATTATTCAGACCGATATATTTTTCATTTAATATCAGAGCCATATAAAAACCAGAAATAATATAAAATGCCTGTACCGCAATTTGACCACCAACGGATTCAATCCCAAAAATTGAGCTTGAATGAAAAATAACAACGGCAATTGCTAATATTAATCTTAATGTGCCCATATTTATTGCTACTAGCTAAAAGAGTTATTGCGAATAATATTTTATTCTGATTTTAAAGTCCGATTTATATCTGTTATCGTAAAATGTCAAGGGTTGTATTTCATTAAATTCAATTAGCTTTTCGATTGTTTTATTTGGCTAAATACTCTTTAAGATGCAGTAACGGCAACTGAATTAGTTTTGATAAGTAGCTTATTATAATAAATACTGAATTTGAACTTAGATATGTAGGTATGTCCCAGTTACAAGCAGGAACGCCAATAAATAAAACGATAGAATAAATGAATTCTTTCGAAGTACTTAAAATTGAATTTAATATATCATTTAATTTTGAACTTACTACCGTTAGATATTTGGGCAGAAAGTCTGTTATTTTCTGATCGGGCATTAATGCTAGAATTGTAAACGAAGAGGTAACCCATAAAAATACCCATCGGCCATAATCACAGCCCAGAATGAACAGAGGAATAAAACTTATAATTTGTAAGATTAAAATATTTGAAATATTTATTTTATTAAATTCTGATGTGGTTTTATAATTTCGGATTTTTGAATTTAATTTATTGATATTGGTCAATAAATAGTAGACAAGGATAAGAATAAAAAACCAGGCAATTGGTGCATAAATACCATCATTGAAATTCTTCAATGTGTAAACAGTATGCGCCAGACTACGTTTTAGCGGCCAGGAAATTCCATCAATCGCAGCCGGAATTTCAGAAAAATTATTATCCTGAATTGGGAATTGAACTGGTTTCCAGGAGTCCCATATTTTACCGGCAATAATATAAGAACCGTTGTAATATAAAACCAGTCCAAATGTGACGATTGCAGGAATCAATTGAACTATCGATAATATTCCGGATTTAATTGTGTTACTACTTATTTTACTAATTGATCTATTATTATTTAAAAAAATTAAAAATAATACAGGAAAGCAAAAAAATCCAATTTCTTCATGTATCAATAAAGCAAGTATAAGGAATAAATTAACGAAAAAAAGATATCCCTTCGACCTCTTATTTGAAAAATATATTATTAAAACAAATAGGAGAATTATAATAACATCTTTTCGAATAATAAAATCATTAATGATCGGGCCGCCAAGAAAAAAAACAAATGGTAATATAAATATAGGATACCCCTTTTTCTTAAATATTTTAACAAATAATATTATAAATACCAAATAAGAAATAGTACAAACGAATAATATCGTGTTGTACGGACTAAGATTAAAGTTATAATTAAGTTGCCAAAAGATTTCTCCTAACAACCCTCTTCTTACAAATCCTCCTCTATAATTAATTAGCATTTCTGTAATTTGCCAACTCTCCTTTTGATATCCGTGAATTAGCTCATTGATTAGAATAATGAATAGAATAAAAATGAATAGATAGTAGAAAATCGTTAAATGACTATATTTTTTTAGTACTAGGTTCATAAATTATTTTTTATTTTAATTAGTTTAACATATTTTTAAATAATTTTCTCATCACTTAATCTCTGAATGCGCTGTCATTTATATCAGTAATACTTTACTTTAATCACCTCATTAGTATTCCTTCCTTTATCATCGCTGCATGAAATTTTAATAGTTCCTTCCATTGGTTGAAAAAAAATATTTTCGGAAGCATTGCATG
>JANLOW010000077.1:0-2129 GCA_031366785.1 Bacteroidota bacterium
TTGTATGGAGTAAATGTCTGGCCTTTCACGATAGCAAATGGAAAAGTAAAATCAGTAACTGTAAGGGTAGCGGATTTTGTAGAGTTTACCCCATACGAGTTTATAAAAATAAAATAATATGGAAGTACACAGCCACAGTCATACTCCCCGAAAAAAATGGACCCATTATTTCTGGGAGTTTTTAATGTTGTTCCTCGCTGTGTTCTGCGGGTTTTTGGCAGAGAATATAAGGGAGCATAATGTAGAACATCTCCGGGCAAAGGAATTTTCGAAATCATTAGTAAACGATTTGCAAAATGATACAACAGCCATTAATACTCAGATAAAATCAGCCGGTATATATATTGCACTTACGGATAGCTTGCTAAAACTTAGCAAGACACGGTTAGAGGGTCGTACCACTGCTGAATTTTCTTTTTATACCAGGTTTATGTACTGGACGGCTCCTATTTCCTGGAACCGAACCACCTTTGAACAAATTAAAAACTCGGGCAGCCTGCGATATTTTAAAAATTATCAGTTGCTTGAAAAATTAATGAAATACGACGCTATTGTAAATGAAATTGAAGCAGAATCTGAAAATCATCAGGTGAGAGGCAATATGTTATTAACGTTGATCAATGAAATTATGGAACCCGGATTACATCATGATTTATCAAAATATTTTTTAATCTCGTTGGATACGATGTCCAAAAAAACCATAGAAAACTACTTCTCTGTTAAAACTGGGTCACTAGAAAATAAAAGAAAGGAAATAAGTGAGATGTTGAATATGATAGTTGTGCAGCAAAGAAATCTTCGGTTTGGAAATGATGGTCGGTTACAGCAGGCCAAGGAACTGGCAAAAGAACTTATAAGTGACCTTAAAAAAGAATATCACCTGAAATGAGGGAATTTGTGAATCACTGCCAAAACCCCTTCCTTTCCTGCCAAAAAGAATTATCTTTTGCGTTTATATGAACGAACAATCATCCCATCCATCACCCAATCCCTGGAAAGTGCGGATTATCCGGTTTGTGATCTATGTAGTGGTCGGTTTTTTATGTGCTTACCTGTACGGCCGGTTTAAAAACTAACCCGTCTTATTATTTATCCATCCGACTTTGAAAACTTCCTGTTCAACCAAAACTATACAATATGGAAGTACATGCACATAGCCATACAGCCCGAAAAAAATGGAACCATTATTTCTGGGAATTTTTGATGTTATTTCTTGCCGTGTTCTGTGGATTTTTGGCAGAAAATTTCCGGGAGCATCAGGTAGAACATCAGCGGGAAAAACAATATATGCAATCATTGATTTATGATCTGCAAAATGATACTACCAATCTTAACGAAGGTTTTCCCCGAAAAGATCAACGGATCAAAGCCATTGACTCCATCTTTCTTTTCTTTGAAGCAAACCCGGATGTAAAAATAATTCCCGGTGCCGTTTTACGCAATATGCGAAGAAGCCTTTGGGATAGGCATTACCGGAGAAACAGTACCACTATGGACCAGTTGAAAAATGCCGGCGGGCTGCGACTGATCCGCAAAAAAAATATTGCAGATTCTATTGCGGCTTATGACTTACAGTGGCAAAGGGCTGAGTTTTGGAGAGAAGGTTATATCAACCTACAGGAAAAGGGAAAGGATATGCTGCATAAAATGGTGATCGCCACCAGCCTTCTTTCTAAATACAGAACACAATCTGGTTTTGTTAGTCAACGAAATATTGTGGACAGCCTGAATGTTCGCATTAACCCCGAATATCTGAATGAGTTTTTCAATTTTTTGGCGGATCAGAAAATTACTACCAGCCAGGACAAGGCCGGTTACCAGGCTATTGAACAAGGTGCCGAAAGATTAATTGCTCTGATCAAAAAAGAATATCACCTGGAATAAAAATAAATTATAGGTTATGAATTTAGAGTTATGAATGACCTTACAAAATATCAAACTGACATTCATAATTCATAACGCTGATTCTAAATTTAATTGCTTATGGAAGTACATGCACACTCACACAGCTCAAGAAAGAAATGGACCCATTATCTCTGGGAGTTTTTAATGTTGTTCCTTGCTGTGTTCTGTGGGTTTCTGGCGGAGAACCAAAGAGAACATCTTGTAGAACATCGAAGGGAAAAAGC
>JANLOW010000092.1:0-2469 GCA_031366785.1 Bacteroidota bacterium
AATAAATTTAAAAAACAATTTATTTAAAATATATCCTGTTCCGGCTGATGATTATTTAACCATCGATAGTTCCGCGAACCCTGTCGATAATTCAATTGGTATTCAACTCTTGGATATGGAAGGAAAGATTCTGTTTGACAAATCTGGATTTTCTTCTAATAAATTTATGTTGAATACTTCTGTTTTTAAAAATGGAATTTATTTATTAAAGATTTATTCCAATACCTATTTGGAAACGCAAAGAGTTGTTATTTGCCATCATGATCAATAGAACTGAAATATTTAATTTAAGTTTAATTCATCCTAAATGCTAAATCCGGTGCGAAACAACCGCTTGTAAAAAGATATTGTCTGGAAATGTCTGTTAAACGCTCAGGAAAATTCCGTCGGCCAGTGAAAACCTTTAGGTTTATTTAATACATCAGTCAAATTTTGTCAACCAATTCAGAATTTGTTTCGTCTAGTTTTTAAATTTTAAGGGATGACAATGATTTGGAATAATTAATATTCTTATTAAATACTGACAATAGTTTAAAATAGAGGCAAAATCGAGTTTTTTCTATTATTGTTTCAGGATATAACCTTAATAATATTATTTCGTTTCAGGATATAGCCTTATATTTGAATACTAATTTTAAGGATATATCCTTATGAAACTTAGGCAACAAAAACTAATCATTGAACAACTGGACCGGAAATTCCTGACTTTGAAATCTCTTAATCAATTTAGCTCACCTGAACGGGGATGGATTTTTAATATCCGTACTGCATTGAAAATGTCTCTTCGGCAGCTTGGAAAAAGACTTGGAATTTCTGCTCAAAGTGTAAAAGAAATTGAACAAAGAGAAGCAGAAGGCTCATTGACTTTGAGATCACTTAGTGATGTAGCGAAAGCACTGGATATGAAATTAGTGTATGCTATTATACCCAAAGAGGAAACACTTGAAATGATGATTGAAAAAAGGGCTGATAAAATCGCCCGTGAAATTGTTTTACGAACATCCAATACAATGAGTCTGGAAGATCAGAAAGTATCTGATACGCGAATTAAAAAAGCAATTGAGGAAAAGGCGGATGAAATAATAAATAAAATGCCTCGGTACTTATGGGACTAGACATAGATTATATAGATGGTCAAACGCCACTTGATGATGATGAGAAGGAAGGATTACTGATTTCATCCATAACAACAAGAGGGGAACTGGACGAATTCGAACAGCAGAATATTGAAAAGGCTGTCGAGTGGACGATGAGAAGAAAATTTAATAAGGAGGAAATACTGACTGAAAAATTTGTTCGTAATCTGCATCATAAAATGTATGGTGACGTTTGGAAATGGGCAGGAGAATTTCGAAGGACTGAAAAAAGTATTGGTATTGATCCGGTTCAGATTGGTGTTTCACTAAAGCAATTATGTGACGATTGTTTACATTGGATCAATGGTAAAGTTTACCCTGATGAAGAGATCGCCATTCGCTTTAAACATGCTTTGGTAAAAATTCATTGCTTCTCAAATGGGAATGGAAGGCATTCGCGGTTGATGGCCGACATAATCATTAATCATGTTTTCGGAAAGCATGTTTTCAACTGGGGGAGATCGAATTTAGTTAGTCATGACGAAGTAAGGAATAACTATTTACGTTCCCTCAGAGAGGCAGACAAGGGAAACATAAATCCTTTATTAGAGTTTGCAAATACATAATATATAAAAACGTTTCGCTCACGTTTCGCTAAACTAATTTCTCTTTCGCATCTGCAAGCAAACCAACAGCATATAAAAATTCATAAAGTACGCTCGGGACCTCAACCGATCAAAACACGAACCGCCAAATCACTCCTGATTGGCGGTTTGTTCGTTTCTGGGCTCCTTTGCGAATAAAAAATCCGTCGTTTCCGCCCCCGCTATGACGGACTTGCTCATCACCCACCAATAAAAAATCAAGCTGCTTAGACGGAGTGTGTCCTGAATTATCTTTTGTTGTATGAAAGATAAATGTTTTAATTGAGATGAAGGAAGATAGAAACTTAAATCTGTCTGACCCTTCGCAACCGACTTACAGTAGCAGGTTGCAAACCACCTTGCTGGTGCTTTAGGTTAAGAGCTAAAGGTATTGAGCGTGCAAGGAAAAAGTTCTTTAAAAGAATTAGGTGAGTATAGAAGAGATGAATGCAAATGAACCTCTGAAGAAGCATCGTGAAAGCAAACATTTTGTCGAAAGTGGGACGTTCCGTCTTCTCATGATAAATTGTAACGGACAACTGTAGTGCTGGTTACAAGACAAACGGTGTAGAGGAGGCATGACTTTTATACGGGCTCAGTTAAGAAACAGGAGAAGCTCATTAACGATGCACGGGATGCTCTGTAGGGATTCGAGAAAACTCTTATCAACAGAAAACTACAGCTCAATTTTCATCACAGATGAAAAGATGCGTTAATGAGTGGCGGATGACACGATAGTAGTGAAGAAG
>JANLOW010000103.1:0-6958 GCA_031366785.1 Bacteroidota bacterium
CGATAATTTCATATTTAGGAATCGTATAAGAAATTTTTTCTGCTTCCGATTTTGATTCTTTTATAATTCTTTTAACTTCATCATCATTCAAACAATAAATTAGTTTACCATCCGATGGAATATTATCAGCAAAAATTCTAAACTGTTCTAGATAGTTTTCAAAGGTTGGAAATACGTTGATGTGATCCCAGGCAATACCGCTTATCAATCCTATGTCTGCCATATACAAATGAAACTTCGGTCTCTTGTCTATTGCTGATGAAAGGTATTCATCCCCTTCAAGAATAATCAATGGAGCTCCACTTAAGCGTACCATTGTATCGAAACCATCTATCTTTGCTCCTACCATGTAGTCAAAATCAAAATTCTGCAGGCGAAGAACATGCAGGATCATAGATGTGATTGTTGTTTTACCGTGGCTTCCACCGATTACCACTCGCCTTTTATTCTTCGAATGCTCAAATAAAAATTCAGGAAAAGAAAACACCGGAATACCCAATGACCGCGCGCGAACTAACTCAGGATTATCCTCTCTTGCGTGCATTCCAAGAATAACACCATCAAGTCCGGCAACAATTTTTTCAGGGTACCAGCCTTCCCTTTCAGGGAGAAGTCCAACTGCTTTAAGACGTGATAAAGATGGCTCCATAATCTCGTCATCAGAACCGGTAATAGAATATCCATTTTTTTTCAAAGCTAAAGCGAGATTATGCATAGCTGCTCCGCCAATAGCGATAAAATGAAGATGCTTATTCATAGTAAATTAAAGTTTCCGAAAGATAAATAACACTCTTTAAGGATTGTAATGAAAGATAAACAGTTTTCACATCGTTACTAACATACAATTTTGTTAATTTGCAATCTATTTAAGAAACTATGAAACTTTATACAATAGATACAGGAAATTTCAAACTCGATGGAGGAGCTATGTTTGGTGTAGTTCCCAAATCCATTTGGAATAAAATTAATCCTGCCGATGAAAATAATATGTGCAATTGGGCCATGCGTTGCCTTTTAGTTGAAGACGGCAAAAGGCTCGTACTTATTGATAATGGTTTGGGTGATAAACAGGATTCTAAATTTTTCTCATATTACTTTTTGAATGGAAATGACTCCTTAACATCCTCTCTTAAAAAACATGGGTTTTCAATGGATGATATAACAGATGTTTTTCTTACACATCTTCATTTTGATCATTGCGGCGGCAGTGTTAATTGGAATTCAAACAAAGATGGTTATGAACCTGCTTTTAAAAATGCAACTTATTGGAGTAATCAAAAACACTGGGATTGGGCTACAAAACCAAATGCCAGAGAGAAAGCCAGCTTCCTCAAAGAAAATATTTTGCCGATACAAGAAAGTGGGCAATTGAAATTCTTAAACGAAGGAGATAAACTTTGGGAAAACTTTGAAGTTAAATATGTGAATGGACATACAGAAGCCATGATGTTACCTGTAATCAATTACAATGGACAACAAGTTATTTATTGCGCTGACCTGATTCCTTCCGCAGGACATTTGCCTGTTTCTTATGTTATGGCCTACGATACCAGGCCGTTAATTACTCTTGAAGAAAAAATTGTATTTCTAAAGGAAGCAATGGCATATAAATCGATCCTGTTTTTTGAACACGACTTGATAAATGAATGCTGCTCGATCGAACAAACCGAAAAAGGAATAAAGGTTAAAGATAAATTTCCGATTTCATCCTTATAATTTAATTACTCTTGCCCCATTACTGAGGGAATAAATTTTTGATAAATTATTTATAAATTCCGTTTGTGATAAACCAATATCATTTGCATTTTTTATTACTATCTCTTTAGTTTTTATCTTTTTATTTATAAGACTTTTTAATGTATATTTATTTACATATGTCACATTTACTAAAATATTTTCGGATATAAAATTAGATTTTATATGTTTTGTCAAATCAAGTATTAAATAGTTTTCAATTAAAATATATTTCTCCATAAAGAAGATATTATTCGTAGTTTCATTTTTTGGAACGCTATCAAGATTAACGAATATTCTATCAGCTATATTTAATCCATTAGAAATACAATAATTACTCGAATTTCTGAAAGCCTGAATAGAATCTGAAGAATGATAAAAAAGAAAAGTATTAAAACCATTATTTAATTGAAAACAAAAAGAAAATGTATTCGAAAATACTATCAAACTTTTCTCATGAAAACGAAAATAATTTTGATAAGTAAATGAAAATAAAAGTATACAGCATGATAGTAAAAATACATATAAGACATTGATTGATTTCGATTCAAAAAAATAAACTAATGCAAAAAATATTAAATAAATATTCAAAAGATTAAACATACTTATAGATATCCCATCCCAAACCGAACCGGGTAAATCCTGAATAAAAACTGCACAAATATTTAATAAATAAATTAGCTTCTTAACAATAAAGCCGGTTTTAATACATAAACAAGGAAGTGGGTTTAATATTAAAAGCAGTATACCGGCAAATATAGCAATTGTAGATAGTGGAATAATAATAAGGTTTGCCGGAATAAAATAATTTGGAAACTGATGAAAATAATAAATGCTTAAAGCAAAAGTTGCAGCCTGTGCAGCTATTGAAACAGCTATAAGAGTCCAAACTTTATCCAGAAATATATTTTTAAAAGAAACAATACGATAAATTTTAGGATATAAGAAAGCGATACCGGCCACAGCCAGGAAAGAAAGTTGTAAGCCTACTTCCAAAAGCATCAGTGGATCAAATAAAACGAAAATAAAAAGTGCTGATAATGAAAGGGAATTGTAAATATTTGAAGATCTGTTGAGCGACTTTCCAATCAGAATAAAAGAAAACATCATAGCTGATCGAATTACTGAAGGTGATAATCCGGTTAGTATTGCATAAAACCATAAAGCACCCAATAAAATAAAAAGACGAAGTAAACGTGTATACCTATTTCGATTAAGAAAAACCAGCAAGGCAGATAATGCCGTAAAAATAATTCCAACATGCATTCCTGAAACTGAAAGTACATGTAAAGTTCCTGAAGCAGAAAACGCTTTCATAGTTTCGTTGTCGATTTCATCATCATAACCAAGAACCAACGCTGATAATACTGCATACTCTTGTCCTTGTAACCCTGCCTTTTTGTATGTTGCTAAAAAGGCATTTCTCAACGTCACAGCAATAGATTTCAAATCAGTATTCTGTTTAACAGGAAGTTTTCTCCATTCATTTTTCGAAAGATTGATCTGATGATAAATGTGGTGCAGAGAAGAACGATATTTAAAATCAAATTGGCCCGGATTTAAAGGTGGTTGTATTAAAGTAGGTAATCCTTTAAAAATAATCTGGTTTCCGGTTTCTAGAAAATTTGCATTAGAATCGTTTTTAAAATAAAAATATATTTTTCCTTTTACCGAACTAATATTTTTATTTTTAATAGAAGAAAGTAAAGATGCATTTACACGTAATTTCCCATTATGTCCTTTCGGAGTATCTTCAATCCGTGCTATAAAATAATCTGAATTTTCAACATGGGAAAAATGTTTAACGGAATACCTCTCATCATTAACCTCTGTTAGTGCGAAGCCCAGAATAAAAAAAATAAATTGAAGGGAAATACCTGTATAACAACGATAAGAATAATTTGGTTTTCTTTTAGAAAAAAAAATAAGTAAACCTAAAATTCCTATCAGTAAAATAAATAAAGCAGTTGTATAGTTAATTGCATTGTAAAAAGAACAAACAATGCCAATACAAAAAGCAGGGAGAATTCGAATGAAAGGAGCACTACTTAATGAATTCATCCGGCAAAGCTATTCCGGAAATTAATAATTCAGTCTTTCTGTTTTACTTAGCTTATTAAAATAAACAGCTATTTTAATATTTATCCTTTAAGATCATTTAAAATCAAAGAAGCGGTTTTAGCTGCTGCCCCGCCCGTGCTTAATATATCATTCAATTTGGTATAATCATCCATAATTTTTGATCTTACTTTTGGATCGAGAATTTTTTTTAATTCTTCTGTAATTGAATTAGTAGTAAGATTATTCTGAATAAGTTCTTTAACTACTTCCTTATCCATAATAAGGTTAACAAGCGAAATAAATTTAATTTTTACCAACATCTTTGCAATAAAATAGCTAATTATTCCTCCTTTATAACAAACTACTTCGGGGATATTCAATAAAGCTGTTTCAAGAGTTGCCGTTCCGGAAGTAACAAGCGCTGCTTCTGAATGAGAAAGTAATTCATAAGTTTCATCGGCTATTATGGATAAATTTTTATTTCCAATCAAATTTTTATAAAAAGAAAGTGGTTGAGATGGAGCTGCTGCAATAATAAACTGATATCCTGGAAAACTATCATTAACAGAAATCATCAATGGAAGAATAGTTTCAATTTCCTGTTTTCTGCTTCCGGGAAGTATGGCAATGATAGGATAATTTTTTAAACTATGCTTTTTAATAAATACAGAACGTTCAGAAAATAATTTTTTCTTCCTTTTAATAACATCTTGCAAAGGATGACCCACATACTCAACATCAAAATTAAATTTTTTATAAAATTCCCTTTCAAAAGGAAGAATAACAAACATTTTTTTGACAACTTCTCTAATCTTAAATACGCGAGAAGATTTCCAAGCCCAGACTTGCGGGGAAATGTAATAATAAACAGGATAATTATTTTTTTTTGCAAAATGTGCAATACGAAGATTAAATCCGGGATAATCGACTAATATTATTGCATCTGGTCTGAAATTTAAAATATCCTTTTTACAATATTCTATATTTTTAAGAATCGTTTTCAGGTTCATAATCACTTCCGTGAAACCCATAAATGCAAGGTCTCTGTAATGCTTAACGATCTCTGCTCCTTCTGCTTTCATCAAATCTCCTCCCCATGCCCTTATTTCAATAGCAGGTTGAATATATTTTAATTCATTGATAAGATCAGAAGCATGTAAATCGCCGGAAGCTTCTCCCGCTATTATATATAATTTCATCAAAACAATTTTAAAATTAAAATTACAAAAGCATATATAAAAGTAGCTCCAATAATTCCACGCGCTGCATTTTCACGATTGGAACTAAGAAACGTAAAAAATAATGGAAGATTAATTAATACCGAAAGGCTTATAATATGAGTAAGCACTTTGCGGCCGGCAAAACCCTTGATTAATTCAATTGCACTTTCACTACGATATTCAAATAAACTAAAAATATAAAATGCCAGCGGCGGACTTAATATTCCTATGATTAATCCGGTAGATAATTTATTGCTCCAATTTTTCATTTATTTATTCTAAAGAAAATAAAAAAATATACCAATGCCAAAATTACAGTAATAAATAAAAATCCTTTACCGGTTTGTTCTTTATTGAAATTAATCATCAGCAAACGAAACAGAATAATATTAATCAATAAAGTAAGTAATTGAACCGCCGGCGGACGAAGCATATAAGGGTTTCCAAAATAATTGCTCAACCATGTTCGTATCAATGTTAGCAAAAAATAAAAAATACCCAGTGAAACTAATCCTGAAACCAATCCAAAAACAAAAGAATTTTTAATCCGCTTTTCCCAATTCATAATTCATCTCATTGAGAAATGGAATGGCGTGATGAGCGGTAAAATCAAATTGCACAGGAACTAATGAAATAAATCCATTGGCAAGCGCCCATTCGTCTGTGTCTTGTCCTTTATCCTGATTAACGAATTTTCCGGTAAGCCAGTAATATTTTCTTTTATTCGGATCGAGTCTTTCATCAAATTCCTCTTCCCATTTAGCATTAGCTTGTCGGCATACTTTAACTCCCTTGAGTAATTCAACCGGAAGGTTGGGAATATTAACATTAAGAAGTGTTCCGGGAGGAAGACCTCTCTCCAATACATTTTGAGCAATCATTCCTGCATACCGTTTAGCCGCTGAAAAATCTGCATCGAGAGCAAAATTAAGAAGAGAAAAACCAATAGAAGGAATTCCTTCAATGGCGCCTTCCATAGCTGCTGACATAGTTCCTGAATAAATTACATTAATTGCAGAATTGCTTCCATGATTAATACCAGAAACACATAAATCAGGTTTGCGGTGCAAAATTTTATCGATAGCAATCTTTACACAATCAACAGGGGTTCCACTACATTGATACCAGGTATGATTACCATGTAATTCTACTCTATCGAGCCGCAATGGATTATTTATGGTTATAGCGTGCCCCATGCCTGATTGCGGACTATCCGGTGCTACAACAATAATTTCACCCAGATGTTTTACTGCTTCGACAAGTGCATGCAGCCCCGGAGCGGTAATACCATCATCATTTGTAACTAGTATTACTGGATTATTTTTTTTCGACATTTGGGAGATCTGACTAAATTTTTGGTGAAGTTAATATCAATTTAACAATTTGACTATTATTTTTGTTAATTCCCATCTAGAAATAATATTTAGATTTCAATTAATTCATGATAATAGAAAATAAATTTAAGATAAGTCTTAATATTTAGAAAAATTACCAATTGGATGTGAAGAAAAAAAATTGCACCTTTTTATTTCCGGCTTAATTTTCAGAAAAATAAAAAATAAAAAAATTATTAAAAAAATAATAAGCAGTAAAATATAGGATTACTTTTTTTCCTTCGCATTTTTGATATCCTGATTAAAGGAAATCTCAGTAATGCTGCTTTCATTTTTAAAATAAAATATTCCACCCCAACTATAAACTATTTTTTGATAATTAAATGCCAGGCCTTCTTTTTTTATAACGGTACGATAAATAATTCTGTTTGTTTCTGTGATAGTTTCATCAGTAACCCCTTCACGATAATCTGAGTCTATGATCTTTGGGATCGGTGCAGTCTTCGGTAAAGGTTGAGCTTTTTCTTCAACAGAATTTGCTTTGCCGAGCATTTGTTTTTTTGCTTCTATTTCTGCGAGTAGTTTTGCTTTTCTTTCTTGTTCTTCTTT
>JANLOW010000122.1:0-3439 GCA_031366785.1 Bacteroidota bacterium
TGATAATGCGCAAGCTCAAATGAGAAGAGGGGTTCTGGAATTTTGCATACTTTCAATTCTGTCGCACGAAGAAGTTTATCCCTCGGACATTATAAGCAGAATGAAACAATCCAAATTAATTGTAGTGGAAGGTACGTTGTATCCCCTTCTTACTCGCCTCAAAAACGGAGGACTGCTACAATATCGTTGGGAAGAAAGTAAATCTGGACCACCACGCAAATATTATTCTTTAACACCTCTCGGAAATAAATTTCTTGACGAACTTCGATTTACATGGAACGAACTCGTCGATGCAGTTAATCTGACCATTAAAAAACCTGAAAATCATGAATAAGACCGTAACAGTTAATATAGGTGGAATTGTTTTCCACATAGATGAAAACGCTTATGAGCGTTTCAAACAATACCTCGAATCAATTCGGGTACATTTTGTTGGTTCGGATGGACGCGATGAGATTATGCAAGATATTGAATCTCGCATTGCAGAAATGTTCCAGGAAAGAATTAAAGACCTGAAGCAGGTAATTACAATTTCTGACGTAGAAGAGGTTACTGCTATTATGGGTAAACCCGAAGAATTTGGCGATGAAGAATCAAAAGAAAAAGAAGTTGATGCATCAGAAATTAAGGTAAAGAGAAGATTGTTCAGAAACTCCGATGATAAACTTCTTGGCGGAGTTTGCTCCGGTATAAGTGAATATTTCAACTTAGACCCAATATGGATCAGGCTTGCCTTTGCAGCTGCATTCTTTTTAGGTGGCTCGGGCTTCTTACTTTACCTGATTTTATGGATCATTATTCCAAAAGCAGTAACTACCGCCGATAAACTTCAAATGAAAGGTGAACCTATTACTGTAAGTAACATCGAAAAAAATGTTCAGGAAGAAATGGAACATCTGAAAAAAAAATTTAGTGGAGAAAATCAAAATCGCAGAGATGGTAATATATTAACGCGGATCTTTGAAGCGATCGGTCAAGTGATAAGATTAATATTTAAATTTATTGGAAAGCTGATTGCCGTTTTCTTCATCTTTATCGGTTTGATTGTTGTATTTGTAATGTTTGCTTCTTTGCTGGCAATATTTAAAGTACCCGGTACTCACTATCCTGAAGTTTTAAATCAGATTTTTCCGAGTGGATTTCAATTTGGATTTGCTCTTCTAGCAATCATGTTGGTAATTGGAATTCCTTTTTTAATGCTTGCATATTTTGGTGCTCGTGTGGTTTTTAATATTAATAAAAGTTCACGTATATTCAATATCAGTGCTCTGGGAGTTTGGCTTGCAGCCGTTTGTGTTTGTTTTGTTTTAGGAATATCTATAGCAAAAGATTTTTCTGAAAAACAAAGCATCAGAAAGGAAATTGACTTAGTGCAACCTTCCTCAAAGTCTATCCACTTAAAATTAAATAAGAGCCGGGAAGATGAAAAAGATTATAATTTATGGGATGAAGATGAATGGGATGGTGACCTAAGACTGTCTTTGAAAGATAATGTGCTTCAGTCAAAAGACATTAAGCTTGATATTGTTGAAAGCAATTCTGATTCTTTTGAATTAGTTCAGGTTTGCTATGCTCGTGGCGCCTCTAAAAAATTAGCCGCTGAACATGCTACTCATATTTCTTATTCATTTAATCAACTCGATTCTGTCTTGACCTTTGAACCATATTTTGAAATCGACAAAAGCGAAAAATACAGAGCCCAGAAGATGCAACTTATCCTCCGTGTTCCTAAAGGCGGTAAAGTTTATCTTGACAATTCATTGAGAGGATTTATTTACGATATAAAAAATGTAAGCAATATCCTCGATCACGATATGCTCAAACATCATTGGGAAATGAGAGAAAATGGATTTAACTGCCTGGATTGCGATGGCAGCGAATCAACAATCGAAACCGGCAAAATTGATATCGGTAATGATGATGGCAGCCATGTTCAAATAAACCAAAATGGTGTATATATTCAAGGTGCAAACGATGAAGTCGTTTCCATAGATAGCAATGGAGTTTCTATCCACAAAAACGGTAGAACCAAAACAATTAAAAAAGGCGACTTTCATTTTCATATTAATGAAGGTAAAAAATAGGTTAGTTAGTTTGATTTAGCATTTATTAGTTATTGGTTATGTTAAAAAAGTAAGTCGTTAGATTTTAGTTCTAATGACTTACTTTTTTTATGTGAAATTATTTGTAGTGGAAAAATTAAAATCCAGTTTTCCCGGAAACTTCGAATTCCGATAACTATAAATTAATACCAATAACTAAAATCTAAAATCTAATATCTACAATCGACAATCTACAATCTAATATCTAATAACTGTCCCATTTTCCCACATCTTTTCCTAAGTATATTAAAATAGAAAATTTATGCACATCGGTTTTAGGTTGAAAAAGTTTTAGCACATTTGCTTAGACACTCTTTGATCGTATTATAATCAAAGCAATTGTCGGATTGGTCGTCCGAAAATTTAACCGAAATAAATAAAAACTAAATACTTATGGCAACAGCAGAAACAAAAGAATCAGTAAAAGAAACTTCGAAAGAAAAATTGAAAGCACTTCAGCTTACCATTGAGAAGCTAGAGAAGAGTTATGGAAAAGGTACGATTATGAAATTGGGAGATGCCGCAGTTGAACAAATTGAGACAATATCTACGGGTTCAATTACTCTTGATGCTGCCTTGGGAATAGGTGGCTTACCTAAAGGAAGAGTAATTGAAATATATGGACCTGAATCTTCCGGTAAAACTACATTGTCAATTCACGCTATTGCCAGCGCACAAAAGGCCGGTGGTATTGCAGCATTTATAGATGCTGAGCATGCATTCGATCGACTTTATGCACAAAAGCTTGGAGTTGATATTGAGAACCTTCTGATCTCTCAGCCTGATAATGGTGAACAAGCCCTCGAAATAGCGGAAAATCTTATTCGATCGGGAGCCATTGATATTATAGTTATTGACTCAGTTGCTGCTTTAACACCGAAAAGTGAAATTGAAGGTGAAATGGGAGATAGCAAAATGGGTTTACATGCCCGACTCATGTCACAAGCTATGCGTAAACTTACTGCAACTATCAGCCGAACCGGATGCTGCTGTATTTTCATTAACCAGTTACGTGAAAAAATTGGTGTCATGTTCGGTAATCCGGAAACTACTACAGGTGGAAATGCATTGAAGTTTTATGCTTCCATCCGTTTGGATATTCGCCGTATCGGTCAAATCAAAGACGGAGAGAGCATCGTCGGTAACCGTACCAAAGTAAAAGTTGTTAAGAATAAACTGGCGCCTCCTTTCCGCCTGGCTGAATTTGACATCATGTATGGAGAAGGTATTTCTAAAGTTGGAGAAATCGTGGATCTGGGCGTTGATAAAGGGATAATAAAAAAATCAGGATCGTGGTTCAGTTATGGCGAAACCAAACTCGGACAAGGTCGTGATGC
>JANLOW010000127.1:0-3115 GCA_031366785.1 Bacteroidota bacterium
TATTATTTTAAATAGAATTAAATCAATTTATTTGACCCTGTTTTTATTTTTAATTATATCGGGATGTAGAAAAACCCATTATGAATATTACGATTTAACGGATTATGCTAAATCTTATGGTGCTTTCAAAAGCGGATCATATTGGATTTATCAAAATGACTCTATTTTATTACTTGATAGTATTTATGTTATTGGTTCTAGACATGAATTTTGGGAACGCCCAATTGATAGTGATTGTGATATTGATAGATATGAACTTATAGATTGCAATTTAGGTTCTTCAATTAATTCGTCAGTAACTTCCTATATAAGGTTAGATTCATATAATTCAGATATAACTTATCATTTTTTTAATTTGGACGCTTACGCCTCAGCCGATTATAAAGGAGAAGATTTAATTAAAAATCCTTTTGGTGATTTGGCTACTATTACATATCATAATTCATTAATAATAAATGGAAATCTTTATTTAAAAGTGTATGAAATCGAAAACCGTCCTGATTCTGTTTTCGATTACAAAAAATTAAATGCTTTCGTTGTCTCTGGTGTTGGATTATTAAAGTGGAGCATCCTTAAGAATGATAGTTCTGTAGAAAAATGGAGCATTCTACGTTCACATATTATTAATTAGACCAATTTCATTTTTTAAATTTTAGTACTTTTTAGTGACCTATTTCATTAGAAGAATCCAAATTTATTAGTAGATTAGTACAAATTAAAGTAATATTATATAAAACTATACATTGTCAACCTAATGAAAAAATTATTTTTATCCCTAATATTAATAAATAAGTGTTTGTCAATCTACTCTCAACCTACTATACAATGGCAACAAAGTTATGGAGGGACAAAAGATGATGCCGGATTATGTTTATCGAATTGTATTGATGGAAGTTTAATTGTGGCGGGCTTTTCTTTTTCAAATGATGGTCAGGCTTTAGGGAATCATGGTTCAGCCGAAGTATGGTTAGTAAAAATTAATATGCTAGGCAACATTCAATGGCAGAAATGTTATGGAGGTAGTGCAGATGAACGGGCTAATTCAATTGTTCAAACATCTGATGGAGGTTTTATTTTTGCTGGAGGTACTAATTCTATTGATGGAGATGTTTCTGGCTTTCATTGTGGTTGCGGAAATTTCGATTACTGGATTGTAAAGGTAGATAGTTTAGGAAGCATTCAATGGCAAAAAACACTTGGAGGAACTAGTATGGATTTTGCAAATTCAATTATTCAAACTAAAAATGGAGACTACATTGTCGTTGGATATGCAACTTCACGAGACGGAGATGTGGATCATCTTAGCCCTTCAAATGATAAAGATTATTGGTTTGTTAAATTAGATAACGGTGGAAATATTATCTGGAAAAAAGCATATGGTGGTACATCAAATGACGAAGCAGCATCAATCCAAGAAATTAATAGTAATAGATTCATCATTTCAGGGTCTTCAGATTCGCATGATAGTGATGTGTCCAATGCACATGGAAATTCGGATTGCTGGGTTATAGTCATTGATAGTTTAGGTGTTCTTCAATGGCAAAAAACGATCGGAGGGTCATTGGATGATTACGGTAATAATATTATCATTTCAAATGATGGAGCTTATTTAATTAGTGGATCAACCTTGTCTAATGATGGTGATATAACCGGAAATCATGGAAATAGTGATTATTTGATTTTTAAATTGGACAGTAATGGCATTATACTTTGGCAAAAATGTTTTGGTGGAAGTGGAGCTGAATCAAGTCGAACGATATGTCAAACAAAAGATGGTGGCTATCTTGCAGGGGGACGTACTAGTTCACAAGATGGAAATGTGTCAATTAATCATGGATCATCTGATATTTGGATTCTTAAACTTGACAACTTTGGAAATATTCAATGGGAAAAATCTTTAGGGGGCTCTGGAATTGAATTTATCGGAAATATTATTCAAACCACTGATGATGGTTTTATATTTAATGGTGGATCTAAATCAAATGATGGCGAAGTTTCTGGAAATCATGGTGTGTTTGATATTTGGGTTGTAAAATTACATCCTTTGATCGATAATACCATTGAAGTTGATTCCGGTGTAAATAATATTCAAATTAGTCCAAATCCGGTTATTGAAAGCGCCTCTATTTTATTTTCAATTAAGAAAAAAGAACAAATATCTATAGATGTCTTTGATATTAAAGGAAATCATATTTCCAATTTAATTAATGAAAATGTAAATATTGGTTCATATAGTATAAATTGGAATCCCCGCCAGGAAAAAAGCCTTACAATTAATAATGGTTTTTATTTCGTAAAAATTAGATCAGCTAGTTTTACTCAGACTTTAAAATTAATCCTGCTGAATTAAATTAAAGATTAATTTGTAACGTTAGCATCCGACCAAGTACATATACCTCGCTCTGACGGAGGTGTGTCCTGAATTATCTTTTGTTGTATGAAAGATGAATGTTTTAATTGAGATGAAGGAAGAGAGAAGCTAAAATCTATCTGACCCTTCGCAATCTGCTTACAGGAGCACCCATTAGCACGTTTGAAAAATTTCCAATCCTTTATTTTTAGCACAATCCTTTACACTTTCGGATATTATTAATTTGTACTTATCTTCTTTATAAACATCAACTCATTCAAGGGTTGTAAATGATAAAAAATAAGCGCCATCCTGTATATCAATTTTACAACCTTGAGTCATACCGCAATTTATTCACAGGAGTAAACATTCACAACCATGTAAAAGGAATATATTGTTTGATGGGTAATTAAATATGAATAGTAATAAATCCGACAAATAAATTTTGTAACTTCCACGACTGCATCGTGGACGAAGTCACACGCTCAAGGTTGGTTTACGTCTTTGAATAAAGTGTGGGGATAGCGTTTAAGAAATCGCCCAACGAGAGAGTTTAGGAGGGGAAGTAGAATATCGAATAGCAATTAACGAATGTTGATTTTTGAAGTAACGAATAAATCTTCGCAATTCATCATTCGTTAATCGATATTCGAAATTCATTTTCTTTTTTAATAGGTATTAACCCAATTGACAAATTCTCTCCGCGCATCTCTCACCATCCATTGCCGCCGAAACAATTCCACCGGCGTATCCGGCTCCTTCGCC
>JANLOW010000137.1:0-1596 GCA_031366785.1 Bacteroidota bacterium
TTGTATAATTTAACAGGTCAAGTTGCTTTGACAAAAGAAATAGGCAATGGTGATTTTACTATCAGCAAAAATAATCTTAGCGAAGGTTTGTACTTCTATACTTTAGAAGATGGCAATATTAAAATTGCAAAAGGTAAATTACAAGTTAATTAAGTTTTTTTCACTCTCAAAAAGGCCATTTGTCTATAGATGAATGGCTTTTTTGTTGTTATAAGTGAAATGTTTTTGGTGAATTGTTTTTGTTATTATAAATTTTTTTGTTTGGCTTCATTTAATTAAAATTGTAATCCGTTTTATAAATCTAAATTATGATTAAGTCTTCCACTCTTTCTTTTCTTCGTAATATTAAAAAAAATAATAACAGAGACTGGTTTGAGAAAAATAAAGAAAAATATCTGTTAGCGAAAGAGAATGTTGCAGCTATAACCGATGCTTTGATTCCACAGCTCTGTCTTTTTGAAAAAAAATTTACCGGACTTACTTCTAAAGAATGTCTTTTCAGGATTTACCGTGATGTGAGATTTTCCAAAGATAAACGTCCGTATAAAAACAATATAGGTGCCAGCATAAATATCGGAGGAAAGAAAGCAATGAATGCCGGTTATTATTTACATATAGAACCGGGAAAATCATTTCTTGCCGGTGGTATATGGATGCCTCCCGGAGATGTCATAAAAAAAATTCGTCAGGAGATTGACTACAATGGGAAAAAAATCAATAAAATTATTTCTCAAAAAGATTTTAAAAAATATTACGGGAAACTTGACGAAGAATATAAATTAAAAACCACACCGAAAGGTTACGACAAAGATCACACCGATATAGAATTACTTCGACTAAATAGTTTTATTGCCTTGCATAATTATACCGATAAAGAAATTTCAAATAAGAATTTTGTTAAAGAATTAACAAAGGGATCAAAAATTATGAAACCATTTTTAGATTTTTTGAATACGGGGATTGATTGAGGGGGTATCTTGTATCAGGTATCAGGTATCAGGTATCAAGTATCGGTATCAAGAGTCAATCCCAATTGCTTGCATTTGCGTAAGGTTAATAATGTTGGCATCAGGCAAAAACCAGGTTTAGTTGCATTCTTTCAATCCCGGCTAAAGGTCTCAGGAATAATTACAAATTAAGTATAAGACAATTTATTTTTATATAAAAACTTTCATTGCCAGAACATGAAAACCACAAGTACCTCCAGCTGGCCGTTGACAATTTCGGTTTTTTTGTGTGCCGTCCTATTGACGCCGAACTAAATGTGTGAAAATATTTGACCCTGACTTAACGTCAATTGGACGGCACATCCTCAATTAAAACGATGTCAACGCCAGCTGGCGGTACTTGTGGGTTAATAGTATCGAAATAAATCTAAAAATATTTGGATAATCAAAAGCCCATTTTGGCTTGAGATTTCAAATACGATAACTATCGGGAAAGAATCAAGTTTTTGGATTCTGAGAAAAAAAAATTAATAATCCTATTGGGGGGATCTAATTAAAAAAAAATTGGAGCAAAAAAAATTGGAAACTTGAAACGGGGTTAACCAATTTCAAATTTCCAATTCTTAAAAAATATTTTGTTTATGCTTCT
>JANLOW010000150.1:0-4793 GCA_031366785.1 Bacteroidota bacterium
TTGTAGTTAAAATAAGTGATAAATTATAACGGCAATGGTTGCCGTAGTTCAGGTCGCATCTAGGATCCGTTTGGAAAATTTACAGAGAGGGAATCAGATTCACTTCAAACATAGCCTTTTATAGTATTGCTTCCAAGGTATTTTTCAGCTCAGTTTACTCTTTCGTGAGTGGCCGATGAGGATAATATCAGGCTATGGTAAAGATTAAAAGCGTTGACTTTTACAAAAGGAAACTCAATTTTAAGAAAGTGTTCAATTTTCTGAGTACTCTGTTATCTGGATGAACTTCCGATAACGCACTACAGTGTGAGTGAAACAGCTAAAGTGATCAGTTGCTTTCCGTACACTCACTCTGTTACTCAAACTCATACTGAGACTCACACTAAAAACCGGTGGCCTCATTTTTTCTCTGATTTGTTTTCGAAAAAGAATTTCACCTGATGAACTTTGAATTGTGGATAAATATCACACCGCACAAAAACAACGGACGAATATCCGTCGAAGCAGATTACTTTTTTATAGTTGAGTGATGAGCAAATCCGGCGCAGCTGGACATTGATTTTACGAGACAGTAAAATTATTTATACTAAGATTAGATTGTAATTTCTTATGTTTAATTTTTTCATAAAGAAAAAATATATTTTAACAAATATCTATTGAATGAAACAACTTTTAACACTTTACTATATTATTAATTCAATCAACCTCTACTTCTGATGGAGGAATAGTAATGATAGGAGTAGCACAGCAAGATAATGGAATGGTAACAGGTACACATGGAAAGAATAATTTTTGGGTTATTAAAGTTGATAGTTTAGGTGATTTACAATGGGCGAAAGTATAAGGTGGAACAGAAGATGACGTACCACGTTTTGTAATAGAAACAAATGACGGGGGTTTCCTTTTGGCAGGGTCAACAGTTTCAAATAATGGCCATGTAACTTCCAATCATGGTAGTAAAGATTATTGGGTTGTTAAGCTTGCACCTTTAGAATTAACTGTTCCTGAATTAGATAACACATTAATGGAACTAAATGCTTTTCAAAATCATGATCAATTAATTATAAGATTCTTTTCTAGTAAAAAAGAAAATGCAAAGTTAAATTTATTTGATGTAACTGGAAAATGTGTTACCGAAAAAAATATTCCTATAATGAAGGCATCAATTATAATTCCATTAATTGTTCTGATTTTTCAAAGGGAATGTACTTTGTAAAAATTAATGCAAAGAACGGATCTCTTAACGAAAAAATAATAATCGAATAATTTAAATTTTCTTAAGTGAGTAAAGGATGTCTAATATATCTTCACTAATTCAAATATGAAATTCGCGCTTAAGACTTCGTCGAACTAAAATATTTCTATTAACAATTGTGGGCTTTTTACAGTGTACTGATCAGTACACAGAGCACTGTTTCTGTATTTTTTTTTGATTATTAGCTTATCATATTGCAACTGTTTACGATATCCTACTTTGAATAGTACATTTTTTCTGTCCCTGTAAACTTTTTTTAGCACGAATTCCTCGAGCACCGGCACTCATTGGAGATTCCGCCGGGTAAAGGGGGGCAATTTTCCTGACATATAAAATATACCAATTACTTACAAGTGTAAGGTAACCGGCATTATTACATTTAAAATCACATACAAAAAAATTAATTTATCGTTTAATACTTAAACCCTGTATTTTAATATTACAGTCTGAGAAATTATATCCAACATAGTGTTCTGATTATAAGCTTAAATAAATTGCCATGATTCCCAAACGTACTACTTTAAACAAATCTTCACATGGCATAAAACAAAAATCAAAATTAAGCCGAAGATCACTAATCATGATGGGAACAGCAGCCTTTTTATGCATCATAGCCATCTCCACAGTTATATTTTTTCTGACAGGAAATAAGAATGCACATGCAGCTGTAACGGGTGATTACCGATCGGCTGCCTCAGGAAACTGGAACCTGGCGGGCACGTGGGAAAAGTTTAACGGCAAATCCTGGATTCCGGCTATAAAATTTCCTGAAAGTCGTGATGGTACAATTACAATCCAGGCAGGACATTCAATTACAGTCACAGGAAACGTTACCATCGATCAGGCAATCGTTTGTCCCGGCGCTCTACTTCTGACTTCCGAAGGAACACTTACACTTGCAAATGGAGCCGGAACGGATCTCATTGTGAACGGAACACTGGGTATAAACAGCACCTTCACAATGAATGCAAGTTCAACAATTCTGCTGACAGGTTTGGGAGTTTGCCGGAGTGCAGGCAATATTTCGATAGGACCAGCCGGGGCTTCCATTACAATTGATTCAGGAGGGGTCTTCAGAAAAGATGGCGGAATTATAACAACAACATTAAACGCATGGATAGTAAATTCCGGTGGAAAATTTTGTAACAATGACGGCCTGGCTTTCCCGCTTGCCATGTGGAAGCCCGGTTCTACTTGTGAAATAACAAAAACAACCTCTGTCTTACCCGCTAATCTGAATCAGCCGTATTCTAACTTTAACTGGAATTGTACAACGCAAAGTATGCCCTTGAATTTTGCAGGAACATTTCAGACTGTAAATGGTGATCTAACCATTTCATCAACCGGAACATCCTTCATTCAACTCGATCTACAGGGAAATAATACTACGCTAAATATTGGTCGTAACTTATATGTTTATGGAGGGACCATATATGGTTGCATGAACGGAGTCACAAATGTAAATGTCTCAAAGAATTATAAACAAACGGGTGGTTTCTTTATTTTCAATATGGCGGGAGGAACTGCGTATGGAAATACTTCGATGATTATGAATGTTCTCGGGAACATAAATATTTCCGGAGGAATATTTGATCTTAGCCAATGTAATGCAAATAATTTTGCTAAAGGAAATGGCGTTCTGAATCTGAAAGGAAATCTCGCATTATCAGGTACCGGTTTAATGACAGAGACTTCTGTTTTTTCAAGAGGTCAAGTATATTTTAATGGAGCAACTGTTCAATATTTTACCTCTTCAAATAGTGTTACCCGTAAAGTAGATTTTAATGTAAACCCGGGAGCGATTCTTCGAATGGATGACCAGATACTTACAGGAAACGGAAATTTTACATTATCGGCAGGCGGAGGTTTAATGATGGGACATGCGAAAGGAATTACAATCTCTAGTCTTAAAGGTAATATACAGGTTACTGGAATTCGTTCGTACAACATCGGTGGCGATTATACCTATAATGGATTGGTCTTGCAAAATTCAGGTAATGGATTGCCTTATCAGGTGCGCAATTTTAGGATAGACAATTCAAGGAATTTATATCTCACCAATTCTACATCGGTAAGTAACATTTTAACATTTAACTCAGGATTAGTAATTGCAACGAGGGATACATTAACATTAGGAATCAGCCCAACGATACGCGGAACGTTAATTAGAAATTCGGGTCACGTTGTCGGATTTTTTAAACGATGGATAGCGGCTGCTGCGACGAATAATATTTTATTTCCGATTGGAAATTTAAATTATTATAACGGAGCAAATTTTAGTTTTACTACTGCACCGGTTGCGGGGAGTATTGTATCGAATTTTATTCCCTTAAACAACGGCTCGCTGGGACTTCCTCTTACAGATGCAGGAGAATTGTGTTATAATGTCGGGTATTCTTATTGGTTATTCGTTAGTATGAATGGATTTTCCGGAGGAGTTTATGATGTAAATCTTTTTGCAAATGGTTTCCCTGGTGTTAATGATTTTACAAAATTACACATCCTGCGAAGAGTTCGCAACGGATCGCCTTGGATAATCAATGGCACTCACTCGCCGGGAGCTGGAACAAATATTTCGCCGGTTGCAAACAGAACTGCAATGAACTTACTCGGCCACTATGGAATAGTCGGCACTGCAGTAAATCCGTTACCGATTGAATTAATTTATTTCGATGCTAAATCGAATGGAAAGCAGGTTAATCTTTCGTGGGTAACCGCATCCGAAATTAATAACGATTATTTTACTGTTGAAAGATCTTCGGATGCAATCAACTTTGAAGAACTGCTGCGAAAACCCGGTTCCGGAAACACCACAAACAGGATACATTATTCTTCAACAGATTTCTCTCCATTAAGCGGATTTTCATATTATAAATTAAAACAAACGGATTACGATGGCCAATCAACTTATTCCGAGATTGCAGCGGTGAAAATAAACCCAAATGATGAAAACAACGGATTACAAATTGTGTCGGTTAGTCCGACTAATTTTACGGATAAGTTCACTGTGATTTATTATTCGATTCCCGAAACGGAGGTCGACTTTCATCTGGTCAATTCATCAGGGCAGGTTGTCTTTAAAGATAAAATAATGTCAAATGATAAACTGAATATGTATGATTTTGTTGACAAAAAAGATTTAGCAAAAGGCGTTTATTTTATCAATCTTTTTTCCGATGATCAAAAGCAGGTACAAAAAATAATTAAGAGCTAATATTCCATAATTATTTCAATTGGGCCGAGACATACATTCCCCAACAATCTCCTTGAATTGTTCCAAATTATTCGAAAAATTTAGCAATATTTTTATTAAAAAGAAAGATTTAAATATTCATTTTTGTGATAATGTAGATTGACTTTCCAGATGTTTAATGCGATGTTAACAATCTTTACAAGAAAAAAAAGTACATGATTCAAAATAAATTTCAAGATTAATATCAGTACCATTCTTCATTCAATACTATAATATTAATACGATTTTGACATCAATTTAAGAACTCCGTAAGCATTCCGTAAGAAAAAAACACACAGAATTTTA
>JANLOW010000173.1:0-9670 GCA_031366785.1 Bacteroidota bacterium
AAGAATTCAAGAAAATAATCTTTCCATTTTTTAGCTTGATGATTCAGTTTTGAATGATGATGTACTTCCATGAAATTAGTTTATGGTTTATTGTTTGTTGCAATAGTTTACAATGTACAGTAAACATCATTGATTTTTAAAATTATATTCCTTTTGAATGTGCGCAATTAATGTATCGGCTAAATTTTTATCAAGTCTTAGGAATGAATTATAACTATGCAATGCACTTTCAACGTTGCAGACTTTATTATTTAATATTTTAAGATCTTTTGGATTAGTATTTATTAAGGTTAATGGTGGGTTTCTATTTTGTATATCCGTTAAATAATTTTGAAGTTTCGCATTTGGTACATATGTAAAAATGGTATCTCTTCTAATCAATGTCTCGAAATTTTGGTGATAGAAAAAATTGTCAGCATTTTCCTTCAATTCTGTCAGAGAATTATCAAACTTCTCGGAAAAAAAGTTTGTTGCTACAATCCATCTGTCATAATACTCGAGTAATTCATTTAGCAATTCTTTATTTTCAATCAGTCGAAGATTACCTGAGTTCTTAAGTTGAGCAATAGTTGATTGTTTAAATAAAACACGAGAGAAATTACCTGATGAAATATACAAATAATATAATTTATTTTCATGTACTTCACCATTTGCTGCATTGTCGATTTCGGTACGGAGAGAATCTAAAATATGTGAGCCATTAACATTAAACTTAAGTGCATTTTCGCAACGGCTAATATCAAATTTCAAATTCTCAACCATTTGCTGCATGTAACTTTGCAAGTGTTTGTTTTCGAGTTGCCTTTCTCTTAAGCTTTCCGCAAAAAAACCAAGTGTTACCGCAAGAAATAACATGAGAAATTCGAGAAAATATTTTTTCCAGTTATTTTTCATATGATGCAAGTCGGGGTGATGATGTACTTCCATTAAATTCGTTTTTTATATTAATTCAAATTATAATTCTAATTGACTGTGAATCATTTTTAACGAATTTAAAGTGCACATAATCTTGATTCTAATTTTCCAACTCCCTCACCGCCATCCAGGCCATCAATCCCATTCCTGTCTCCAATGCTGATTCATCAATATCAAAAGTGGAAGTGTGAACGGAAGAAATTATTCCGCGGGATTCATTGCGAACGCCTAAGCGGTAAAAGCAGGCCGGTGCTTTTTGAGAATAAAAACTAAAATCTTCTGCTGCCATCCAGATCTCGAGGTCTTCTACATTTTCTTTTCCTAAAAATTCTTCGGCTGCTTTTCTTGCACGATCGGTAACGGCATCATCATTAACTAAAAAAGGATAACCGCGATGGATATCGAAGATACACTTCCCTCCCATGCTTTCAGCGAGTGTTTCTGCTAAGTGTTTCATTATACGATGAGCTTCGTCGCGCCATTCTTCGTTCAATGTGCGAAAAGTTCCTTCGAGATAAACTTCATCGGGAATTACATTGGTAGCTCCATTAGCAATCACTTTACCGAAAGATAAAACAGAAGGTATTGTCGGTTTAGCATTTCTGCTTACAATTTGTTGAAGAGCGATTATCAAATGAGAAGTTATCAATACAGGATCAATGACAAGGTGAGGCATAGCACCATGTCCGCCTTTTCCTTTTACGGTAACATAAATTTCATCAGTGCTTGCCATGTATAATCCTTTCCGGAAACCAACTTTCCCCGCATTAATCTGAGGCATTACATGTTGGCCGATTACAGAAGACGGTTTCGGATTTTCTAAAACTCCTTCTTTAATCATTAAAGAAGCACCACCGGGAAGTTTTTCTTCTCCCGGTTGAAAAATGAATTTTATCGTGCCTTCAAAATCTTCTTTTACTTCATTTAATATACGTGCTACACCGAGTAACGATGATGTATGAACATCGTGTCCACAGGCATGCATGACTCCTTCATTAACCGATTTGTATTCAACATTATTTGTTTCCTTAATCGGCAGAGCGTCCATATCTCCCCGGAGGGCAATAATTTTTTTTGAAGGATTTTTCCCTTCCACCAAAGCAACGACGCCGGTATTTGCCATTCGTTGGATATTCTTTATTCCATATTCGTTCAACTTCGCTTCAACAAACTTCTGAGTATTAAATTCATGAAAAGAAAGTTCAGGATTCTTATGCAAGTGGCGACGACAGGCGACAATATCTGAATGATATTTACTTGCAAGTTGTTTAATTCTTAATATCATGTTCTGCTTTTAAAAATCTTTTCATGTTTTCGGTTGGATGTTTTATCTTTAATCAGACAACCGTTTTCAAGAGTATATCGTTTAAATTAATCTTATCAAAATTATCATATAAATCTTCGGTTAGCCTAAGTTAAAAATCGAGGCCTAAGGAAAAGTAAAACTGATTTGGTAATACTTCCCGATTCTGCACACCCCATGCCCAATCAGCACGTAAAAAATATCCAAGCAATCGGCTACGTAATCCGAAACCGAAGCCGCCGACAATGGGTTCATTCTGGCTTATGATTGTTACAAGAAACGGTTGCTGTTGAAATGTTTTTCGGTTCAAAGCATTGGTTGAATCATACGGCGAGTTTCCATTCCACGCCGTTCCAATATCACCGAAGCCGACAATTTGAAAGTTCCGGACAAAATCTGATTTGATTGGTCTGTTGAGAAGGTATTTAAAAACAGGAATCCGAATTTCGCTGTTTATTACAGCGAATGTATTTCCGTTTCTGATATTCTGGTTGAAGCCCCGAAGGTTTGTAGCCAGTGTTTGAAAATAATAATTTTGTGTAAAATCAATGGGTGTTTCATTGTTGAATGATGGTGAGAGCCAATTATCAGTTGATCCCATATAATAGATCAATCTTTCTTTACCTAAAGAAGTACCTGTAGCAAATCTGTTTGCCCAAATTATTTCGCGATGTATCTTTTGATAATGCCTTATATCTGCACCGAGAATCACCATGCCTGTGTTTTTCTCAAAGATTTGTTTATAATACTCGCTGAATATTTTTAGCCGCGTTCCATTAAAAAGATTAACACCGGTATTTAATGTATTATCAAAAACGTATTCAATTCTTCCTGTTCCCCAATTTAAAAATCCATTGGGAATATTCAGTGTTTTATCATCAGTTGCCAGGATAACCAACCTATCGTTGCGATAAGCAATCGATCCCCTTAAGGAAGATACATCGCTGAATGGCCATGAGCCTGTATATCGAAGTTCATGAGAGCTTAATTTTGCCAATGATTCTTGCAATAAAACCTGCCGGTAAAAAGTAATTTTTTGATCAACCCTGTTTTTCAGATTTTCATAACTCAAAAAATATTCATTACTGTTAAAATCGCCGGCTAGCTTAAATCCGCCGGTGATTTTATAATTATCAAGTAGATCACTTATGCCAATTTTGAAAAAACCATTTAACCCCGGATTATAATAGATAGCACCGCCGCCGGTAAATAACTGGTACGATTGATTAAGCAATGTATTATCAAGCTGAGCAACAAAATAATTTGAAGAAAAAGCAGTTTCATAATTCCTTATTTTAGGAAGTTTGAAATCAGAAGAATCGGTATCTTTCTGGCTACTTTCATTTTTACCTATGAATTGTTCGGATGTTTTTTCTTTTTTAGAACTCTTCTTGTTTTTCGATTTTGGAAAATCGCTTTGGAAAATATAATTGTCTATATCTATAACATTGGAATCTGCCGGAGCAATATTCTGTGATTCAGTAATCGGTTTATCTACTACACGTTCGGAATCTGTTTTTGGTGCTGGCTTTTTCTTACTTTCATTTCTAAACAACGTTTTTTGTAATGAATTTTGGCTGAATGTTTTTCCATCACCAATAGTATTAACAAAAAGCTGATGCTTGCCGTTGCGGAAAACAATTTCGCTAATTCGGTTTCGGGTAAAATTAACATCTTGAGATAAAATATTTCTCGGATAATCCGTGAGAATATAATTGCTGACAATCATCCGGTAATGTTCTACAGTATCTACAAAACTTAAAGCGCTATCCAAATGAGCGATATAGCGGTTTACAATTCCATTTTCATCACTCAGGTATGTAATATTCGCTGAGTCATACTGCATAGGTTGCGTCTCGTTAAATTCTCCGGTATTTGTAATCCTGCGGAGTACTGAAGATTTTCCTTGATAATCATAATAAAAAATATCGAATCCGAAACCGGGAATTACGGATGATTTACGTTCGGTTTTCAGGGAATCATCATTGCGATTGGAGGCAAAGACAATGGCGTGGGAATCGTTAATGAAATGCGGATTGATATCATCGTAAGGATCTTTTGTAATTTGATCATAGGTTCGGGTACGCAGGTTGTAAACAAAAATATCTGTTTGACCTCTTTGAACTCCCGAAAGAACGATAATTTGTCCGTCGGATGAATAACTGAAATCAAGAACTTTTTCAAAATTAAAAAGTGGTGCTTCTATAAATTTCTTCGTGGCGAGTGTATACGACCCTAGCAATAACTTTCCTTTTCTCTCTCTAATAGTACTGAATAACTGACCGGAGGGATGCCAGGCAACAACAGGAAAAGAAATATCTGTTTCTTGTGTGTAGGATCGATATCCTTTCTTAAAAATTCTATATGCTTTTTTCTTTTCCTGATCGTATAACATAAGCTTATATTTTCCAAGGTCATTGGAAATATAAGTACTATAGCGTCCATCCGGGCTCGTATGCAATTGTGAATAAAGGATGGAAGGTTTTTGTCTTTTTAAAATAGATGTAGAAGTAATACTATCTCTGTTTGAATCTGAATTTTCATACCGAACTTTCATTGCTTCTGTCCAGTTCAACGTCAGCTCTTTCATACTCAAACCTAAAACATACATTAAACCACTTTCAATATTCCTATTTATGCGTGTCATATAGAGAAGATTTGAAACAGCGCTTTCTGTATAAGTATCTACGATATATTTCCAGATAGAATGGCCTGCATAAATCGCATCATCTCCTGACAAATGATTAAACTTCAAATATTTTTTAGACACGATGCCGTCTCTCACTCTGTTATCAATCTGAACATTCCACGAGCTGCCAACGAATGAAATTAGTCCATTAATATACCAGTCGGGCAAAGAAAGCAATGCAGAATTCTGAATTCTTTCCTTGACATCACCGCCATACATAATTTGATCGACAAGAACACGAGCAATGCCTTCGCGAATTTGTCTATGAAATATTTCGTGATCACCTGTAAAATAAAGAAAAACTTTGTTGCCGACTATACGTGTGGTACCTCCTGTATTGTTTGACGTCCCGTCCGTCTCAAGTCCGATGTTGGTTTGTTTGGCATCGCTCAATTTATTATAAATGATAAATTGAATTTTCCCGTCCAGTTTATAATCAAAAAGTTTTTCAACTTCGGCAAGATCCTGATCGGCTGTTTTGCCCGTGTAAGTTGCAAGCTCCAATCCTCCAAGATAAAAATAAGTGTCAAAATATTTGAATCGCATAAACGACCAAAAGCGTTCGTCGTATTGTACCCTGTTTTTTCCAAACTGCATTCCATAACCGCTATAGAACTGAGCATTACTTTCTAAACAGAATATTACAGAAAAGGCCAGACAAAAAAATGTATAAATGAAAATTTTTCTCATAAAAAACAGTCTGATCAAAAGTTCTGTTTGCTTTTTTCTATTGTTACCAAAACTCAAAAGCGAAGGTACTTAATTTTCCAGTTTATGGAACAGAAACAAGGTATAAAGTTTAAGGTGATTGTAATAATACTGTAATAACTTTGTACTTTGTAGCGACGAATCAGTTAGCTAATTATGTTAAAAATCAAATCCTTTACATTCAATCCTTTTGAAGAAAATACCTATGTAATCTCCGATGAAACTTCTGAATGTATCATAGTCGACCCGGGATGTTATAGTATAGAGGAAAAACAGGAACTTGAAAGGTATATTTTTTCGAATAAACTAAAGCCGGTAAAAATTCTGTTAACCCATGCCCACATAGATCATATACTAGGGAATAATTTTATTACAGGGAAATACGGTATTCCGATACAAATGAGTTCCATTGAAACTCCTTTACTAAAAGCAGCCTCTGAATACGGTAAAATGTGGGGAATTGAAGCTGAACCTTCACCTGATCCTAAACTTTTTGTTCAAGAAGGTATTGATGTAATTTTTGGAGACTCTGTTTTAAAAACCATTTTTACTCCGGGCCATAGTCCGGGTAGTTTTTCTTATTATCATGAAGAGTCAAAAAATCTTTTTTCTGGTGATGTACTTTTTATGCAAAGTATTGGCCGGACTGATTTACCAGGAGGAGATTATGAAACACTGATTCGTAGTATTAAAGAAAAACTTTTTCGATTAGATGATGATGTTACTGTTTACTCTGGACATGGCCCCTCAACATCTATAGGAGAAGAACGCAGAAATAATCCATTCCTGATAGATTAATTGAAAAATTAAAATGCTTTGCCTCCCAGGTATTTTTTGCAGATGATATATATAATATATGTTGCAGGCACAGCAACAATTACATCAATCGTATAGTGAACATGTTGTATAAGTACCATTGTGCCGACCATTAAAGAACAATAGAGCAAAAAAGTTCTTACATACTTTCGGCGAGAAGAATAAAACAATGAAAGAATTGTAGACATGTGGCCGGAAAAGAAGAGGTCTTTTGAAATAATTTTTCCGCCGGAGGTAAATAACTGAACAAACGGTTCACGAAGCGGAATATAACCCGCCGGAGGCTCCAGTGGAATTAATGTAATGGTACAAATTCGTACAAGTGTAACGAGAACATACGTTTGAAAAATAATAAGAATAATTTTTGGCTGATGCAGATGATAATAAATACCAAATATTATTCCGCTGTATAAAAAGAAAAAAACAATCCAGGAAACATTATAGGCCGGAAGCATTGCAAGAATGAAATCATTTAAAAAAGATCCTTGGCGCGATTCGACAAAATCAAAAAAACTAGAAAATATTATTGTAAAAGAAGATACGGCAACCAGTGTAATGATACTCTGGATGCGAAAGGAAGGATAAATCCAGGCCTCTTTCCAGGCAGAAGAAATTGTAGAAGAATATGCATTATTTTTTTTCTGTTCCATTTTTTGTAAATACTCATCGAATGAGGTAAAAATAAATTAAGAAATGTGATTGAGTATCATTTTTTCAACTTCCGGGCTATCCCATTTTTCTTCAATATTATCCAGCTTCATTATTTTTTTCATAACCTCTTCTTGCAACCGGCCATTGGCTAAGGCTTTTGAATATGGAATATCACTAAAGGTTACCTGAGAATATAATGGCAACCATTTTGTAGGATATTTTTCATGCAAACGAGCTTCAATTTTTTTCTGAAGAAGAAATTTTTGGCTGCCAACAAGATCCCGCATTTCGATAAAGTTCATGTAAGCAAGTTCTGCAATGGCATCTGTATCCGGTTTGCGTAAATTCTGAAATTCGCTAAAAATAGTATCCCAGTCATCACCATATTTTTCTAACAGTTGATCAAATACAGTACAGTCTTCAAAGCCGCAATTCATGCCTTGTCCGTAAAATGGAACAATAGCATGAGCTGCATCTCCCATCAGACAAAGTTTGTCTTTGAACGACCAGGGAAAACATTTTACAGTTACCAAAGAACCTGTAGGATTATTAAAGAAATCTTCAGCAAGAGTTGGCATTAAAGGAAGAGCATCAGGGAAAATTCTTTTAAATAATTTTATGCAGTCGTCTTTTGTTTTAATAGAATCAAAAGAATCTTTTCCTTCAAAAGGAAAAAACAATGTGCATGTAAAACTGCCATCTAAATTTGGTAATGCAATAAGCATATAACCTCCCCGCGGCCAGATATGCAAAGCATTCTTTTCCATTAAGAAAGTATTTCCTTCGCCTGCAGGAATAATCAATTCTTTATATCCGTGGTTGAGGTAATTCTGGGAATATTCGAAGCGATCAGTATTTAATTGCAAATGCAATCGCGCTGTAGAAAAGGCTCCATCAGCACTGAAAATTGAACCGGCAACAATTTTTTTCTCGTTGAAAATAGCAGTAGCATTTTCAAGATCGATGCCAGTGCATCTTTCGTTGAAATGAATTTCAACACCATTCTTTTCGGCTTCAGTCATTAAAACACAATTCAAAATTCCCCGTGAGGTTGCATAGATCGCCTGACCTTTTTCTCCATATGGCTGACGGGTAATTTCGCCTTTTACATTGTGCATCACACGGCCATGCATTGGAATAGCTACTTTCCTAATCTCCTCCTCAATTCCTGCGCCTTTGAGTCCGCGCCAACCACGATCTGATAATGCCAGGTTAATCGACCGGCCGGCAGAAATATTTTCCTTTCTCATATCAGGTCTCCGTTCATAGATATGTACGGAATATCCTCTACGTGCCAGATAAATCGAAAGCAGAGACCCTACAAGACCTGCACCGAGGATAATTATTTCTTTAGATGAAGACTTATTCATTGAAGATTGAAAATTGAAAAATAAGTTTTATTGGTTATTAATATTTATGCAGATAAGGCAGCTTCCAGCAGTTGTCCGAATTTAAAGACATCTTCAAAGGAATTATACAAGGGTACTGGAGCTACTCTTAAGACATCGGGTTCACGCCAGTCGGAAATAACACCTTGTGAAGTTAATTTATTGAATAAATTTTTACCATCTTTATTTATGACAAATGACAACTGGCAGCCGCGTTGCGATGATGAATGTGGAGAAATTATTTTTACAGGTGCTGCTTTTCCGTTTTTTATAAATCTTGAATTTATATCATTGACGATGTACTCAAGAAAGCCGGTAAGCATTTCACTTTTATTTCTTAATTTTTCTAATCCTGCTTCAGAAAAAATATCGAGAGAAGCTTTCAAAGCGGCCATTGATAAAACGGGAGCATTGCTGAGCTGCCAGCTTCTTGCACCGCTCGAAGGGATGAATGTACGTGGCATTTTGAAACGCGTATCCGGATCATTGCCCCACCAGCCTGCAAAACGGGGGATTGATTTATCATTTGCATGTTTTTCATGTACAAAGATACCTGAAACTCCACCGGGACCTGAATTTAAATATTTATAACTACAGAAACATGCATAATCAACATTCCATTCATGTAATTTCATAATTACATTTCCGGCAGCATGAGCAAGGTTGAAACCAACTGTTGCACCGGCATTGTGAGCAGCATCGGAAATTTTTTCCAGATCAAAATATTGTCCGGTATAATAATTAACAGCGCCCAGCATAACTGTTGCGAGAGAATCTTTATGCAAATCGATAATACTTAATATATCTTCATCACGTAAAAGATATTCGCCTTCGCGAGGATTCAATGTTACTATTGCTTCCTCAGGATTGAAACCATGATAAGCAACCTGCGATTGCAAAGCATATAAGTCGGAAGGGAAAGCATCGTATTCACAAATAATTTTAAAACGTTTTTTTGTCGGGCGATAAAAAGAAACGAGAAGAAGATGCAAATTAGTGGTAAGTGAATTCATCGCTACAACTTCCACAGGTTTTGCACCTAAAAGTAAAGCAATCTGTTCCGTTAAAAAATCCTGGTAACTGAACCAGGGAGTGCGTGCATGAAAATGACCTTCGACTCCAAATGTTGCCCAATCTTCAAGCTCCCTCAATACATAATCTTGAGTAGTTTTAGGTTGTAAACCAAGCGAATTACCATTA
>JANLOW010000183.1:0-5338 GCA_031366785.1 Bacteroidota bacterium
AAATATCGCGGCGGACGTTTTTACGTCCGCCGAAGGTTTGCGAAGTTTACAGTTTTTGTTGTTAATCCTGAAATACATTTACAAGTTTAGTTTTAATCCTGAATACACTTTACATTTGCAATGGAGATGAAACGGAAGTGAGCTCTGCCGGAGGGCAACTCACCGAGGGATAAATCTCCGCGTGACGAAATATATCGTTCTATTGAAGCCAAGTATAACAGCTTGGCTTTTTGTTGGTATATTTCAGAACCCTTTATGCCTCAAAAAACTCATGCTATGCTATGTCATGGTTACCTCCTTCTTTTTTTCGGGATAATAATTTTTCCATAAGCGTTTTACATGCAAAGGTTCATTTGCATGATGAACTTTATCGGGAGTAAGTTTGCTGATGCTTAAATGTGGTCTTTCGCTATTGTAAAGACGAATAGCAATTGGCAGATATCGCATAGCTTCTTTCACAGATTTTATTTCCTGAGCATCTAAATATTCTTCTTTCAAAATACCGTTTATCCTTTCTGCTACAGCGTTTTCCAATGGGTCTCCACTTTCGGTCATGCTAATTTTAATGTTGTGTTTATTTAGCAAGCCAATATATTCTTTGCTGCAATACTGAAGTCCGCGGTCGCTGTGGTGGGTGAGTTGCAAATGGCTCTCTGCCCCCAAGGCAGAGAGAGCCATTTGCAAAGCTTTGGCACACTCTACTGCTTCTAATGTGTGAGCAAGATTGTATCCTACAATGCGGTGCGAATAAGCATCGGTAATGAAGGTGATGTAAAGCGTAAAGTGGTTCGTTTTCCAATAAGTAATATCACTCACCCAAAGCTGATTGGGGGCTGTTGCAACGAAGCCACGAATGAGGTTCGGATATTTTCTCAACCAATGATTAGAGAAAGTAGTTCTGATGTTTCTTCTCCTTCTGCGAATGAGCATGTGATGAGATGCAAGCAGGTCAAACAATTTATCTCTTCCCATTTTTATTTGATGCTCATTCATCATCGGAGCAAGCATTTCATAAAGTTTTCGTGTGCCTATTCGTTTGTGGTTTGCACGAATATTCAGCACTTCTTTGAGTAGCACTTCGGTTTCGGTGCTTACAGAAACTTCCTTCCAGTTCTCCTGATAATATGCCTGACGGGTAATACCAAACCATCCACATAATTTGGCAAGTGCTATGTGATGAAAATTTTCTTTCATTGTTGAGACGGTTTGGTATTGAACTTTTTTTTGATGGGGATATTGAATTCTTTCTCTGCAATGTCAACCATTGTAGCCCATGCAATGGCTTTCATCTCTGCATCTTTGAGTTGCTTCTCCAATTCTGCAATCCGTTTCCTTAGTTGCATTGTTTCAAACGATTCATCCGATGAATCTGCTTTTTCTTTTGAAGTCATTTTTACTTGCATTAATTCAAATCTACGGATACTTCGCCTGCTTACAAATTGCTTGTGTTCAATCTTGCTTACATAGCCCAGTTTCCGCATCCACCGCAGCAGTTGCCCTCGTTCTTCCACCTCACCGGTGTAAAGCTGCCAGGCATACTGCTTGGTCCAGTTGTTTTTGAGCATCTCCCTGATGATGGAATGCCGTTCCGTTTCGGTAAAATGTTTACCTTTTTTCTTGATGATTATTGTTTTGAGTTTGTCCATTTTTTACACTTTTTAGTGTAAACCTATTTCAGGACAAGTCAGTTTGAGTTTGAGTGCGAGTGTGGAGACGTAAACCACCACACTCACACTTCACACTCGCGCTACAATGTACAGTGGAGCAGACAAAAGTCGAACCTTTTGATGGAGGATATTGCGAAATTGGCGCAGATTTGAATATTTATTAGCTCGAAGCATCAATAATTTTTGTCATTTCAGATTCTTGCCTTCTTACAATAGGGTCACTACTTATTGGAGATCTCCGCTTCGTTTTTAATTTTGTTTTTGTCATTCTGATTGCTTTTGTATAAAGCTATTTCAGGACGAGACATAGTTTGAATCGACAAAGGATGGTCAATTTCATTGGTGTTTGCAGTGAGGCAACCCAGCCGTATAAAACCCACGCTTCAGGTGACTCACATTTGATTTTGCCCCAACCGCTCAAACCGCTTCGGCACAGTTTTCGTAGCTTCGTCAAAAACTTCATCTAAATAATCATATCTTTGTCGCATCCATGATTCACAACAACATCATATCAAAAAGCATGTGCTACCTTTTATTAGTAGCCATGTCTTTCAATTTTCTCTGCTCTGCATTATGTGCAGTAAGCGCAGACGGTTGTTGCGGCAAAGAAGAAAAAGAACATCACGGAAAATCCTGTTGCTCTCACGAAAAAGATTCAGACGAAAAGAACGGCGACTGCCAGAATATGCACCTTGCCTTTTTCAAAACTCTTGGGCAGTTCGCTTCAGGGCAAACAGTTGATGCAATAAAAGTGTTCCACACTTTTATTGCCGTAGTTACTCCTTTATTTAATGTATTAACCGTTTCGCAAAACAAAGATGCGTTAGCGAATAACGACTTCCATCCACCGCCACCCAAAACGGACATAAGGATTTTTATTCAGAGTTTCCAAATTTGATTTTTTGATATTTTTAAATTACACGGCAGAATTTTTTCTGACCGTGCATGACTCTTTATAGTCCACTCATCAATAATTAAATTAGTTCAAACTTAAAAATATGAAAAAAATAATAATTGCACTGCTAATCGCAGTTGCACCATTTATGCAACAAAGTTTTGCACAAACAAATAGTAGTTCTCCAATCAACAAGGTATTGGACACATACTTAAATATGAAAAACGCACTGGTGAACAACGATGCAAAGACCGCAAGTGCAAGCGCAAAGACAATGCTTGACGAAATCAAGAAAGTGCCAATGGATAAAATGACAACCGAACAACATGCTGTTTGGATGAAATACACAAAGAAACTCACTTATGATGCTACGCATATCAGTGAAGTTGCTGAACTTGACCATGACAGAGAACATTTCACATCGCTTTCAAAGAATATGTATTCCGTTGTAAAAGCGTTCCCGACAAGCACTCCTATTTACTATCAGTTTTGCCCGATGGCAAACGAAAGTAAAGGAGCTTATTGGTTAAGTGAGCAGGACAAAATCCATAACCCGTATTACGGAGACAAAATGAATGGCTGTCCATCCACAAAGGAAACAATTCAGACAAAGTAATTTTCTAATCAATGCAAGACGGGTCTTTAATCCGTCTTGCATTATTTTTTTAAATCACATAAAAAATGATTCACGACTTATTTAAACAGTTCCCAAATCTCCATCCCCTATTTGTGCATTTCCCTATTGCACTTTTAGCGTTTGCAGTTTTAGTACAACTCACAGTTTTGTTTTTTCCTAAAAACACAAACTTAAAATGGCTCACATTCTTTTTACTTCTTGGCGGCTGCATTGGTTCATTCATTGCCGTTCAAACCTCTGTTCATATTAGTGGTGATGCAGAAGATAAAGCAATTGAAATTTTTGAAACACACCGTTTATTCGGACTATACACACTTTGGTTTTCGCTTGGTGCAACAATCATTCGGTTCATCACAATAAAGTGGTTCAGAAATAAATGGATGGAAATTATTCTCACAGCAATAATTCTCACCACAGGAACATTGGTAGCAATCACAGGGCATCACGGAGCGCAATTAGTTTATATCTACAATGTGGGTCCGGAGGGAAACAATGTAATGTCTAAATAAAATTTAAAAGATGAAAAATATAAAAAATAGTATCCGCTTCATTTTCCGCATGCTGAAAAAAATATTCACCAAACAAAATTGTTGTAAGTGCATTATATTTTTTTCAATCGCACTTTCTCAAAAATCATTCGGGCAAAAAGTTGTCCGTTACGATTTATATGTTCGTGACACAACAGTAAATTTTTCAGGCAAACTCAAAAGAGCAATTGCAGTAAACGGACAAATACCAATGCCAACGCTCACCTTCACCGAAGGGGACACGGCAGAAATATGGGTGCATAATGAACTCAACGAAGAAACATCAATACACTGGCATGGATTGTTTTTACCAAACCAATTTGATGGAGTTCCTAATCTAACACAAATGCCAATCAAACCGCACACCACACATTTGTATAGGTATCCGATTATACAACACGGCACACACTGGTATCATAGTCATTCAGGATTACAGGAACAAATAGGTATGTATGGTTCTTTTATAATGAATAAAAGAGCAGATGATAAAACATTTCGCAAAGGCATTGATGATTTACCAACCTTGCCAATCGTTTTAAGCGAGTGGACAGACATGAATCCCAAAGAAGTTCACCGCAGTTTGCACAATGCCACCGACTGGTTCGCAATCAAAAAAGGAACAACACAAAGTTATTCCGAAGCAATCGGGCAAGGATATTTTGGAACAAAATTAAAAAACGAATGGAAGCGCATGAATGCAATGGATGTAAGCGATGTGTATTACGATAAATTTTTAATCAACGGACAAAACGAAAATCAGATAACAGGCATTTCTCCCCTCATCTTTGGAGAGGGGTCGGGGGTGAGGTCATTTAAGGCAGGAGATAAAGTTCGTTTGCGAATAGCCAACGGAGGCGCATCCGATTATTTTTGGCTCACTTATTCAGGCGGAAAAATTTCAGTAGTTGCCAACGATGGTAACGATGTTGAACCCGTTGAAGTGGACAGATTGATTATTGCCGTTTCAGAAACATATGATGTCATTGTTACCATTCCTGAAAATATGAGCTATGAGTTTTTGGTTACGCCAGAGGACAGAACCAATTCAGCATCACTTTGGTTAGGAAGCGGAATGAAAATTCCTGCAACGCCATTACCCAAATTAAAATACTTTGAAGGAATGAAAATGATGAACGGCATGATGAAAATGAACGGAGATTTAGACGACATGGGAATGCACATGACATTAAATCAAATGGACATGAATGAAGTCATGTATCCCGAAGTCACTGGCGAACAAAAAAAGAAAGGAAAACATCAGCATAAAAAATCTGACAACATGAACATGAAAGATATGAAGATGGGTAACATGAAAATGGATAGCATGAAAATGGGAGCAGAACAATACGATGCCAACGCACTTTCAGACATAGTAACTCTCAACTATGCAATGCTTAAATCACCAACCATCACTACTCTTCCCAAAGATGCACTAGTCAAAGAATTAAATTTTGAACTCACAGGAAACATGAATCGTTATGTGTGGAGTATAGATAACAAAGTAGTTTCCGAAACAGATAAAATTTTAATTAAGAAAGGTGAAAATGTTCGCCTTATTATACACAATGGTTCAATGATGCGCCACCCCATGCACCTGCATGGACACGATTTC
>JANLOW010000231.1:0-12879 GCA_031366785.1 Bacteroidota bacterium
CATAAACTTACCGATGAAAAACTTGTAGGCCCTGGTTGGAAAAATGTCACTTCACGTAGAAAAGCTGAATGGGTTATGAATTTTGCAACAAATACCGATGAGATGCTTAATAAAGATCCTGCTGCACAGGCTATGTTAGAAGAATGTTTAGTGAGAATGCCAAATCAAAATTTATCAGATAGTGATGCGCGAAATATATACGAATTCATGCGTAAAAACGATGGAGTTAAATAAAAATTAAACCTATAATAACTATCACATGAAAAAGAATATTTTTATAAAGATTTCTCTAATAGCAATTAGTGCTATACTTATACAATCCTGTAAACCAAAAGGTGCAACAGAAGTTGTAAATAATGATGCTGCTCAAAAAGTTTATGTAGCACCGGGTAAATATGATGAATTTTATAATTTCGTTTCCGGTGGCTTCAGTGGCCAACTCGATGTTTATGGACTTCCATCGGGTCGATTATTAAAAATTGTTCCTGTATTTTCTCTTAACCCTGAAAATGGTTATGGATATAGTGAAGAAACAAAACCTATGCTCAATACTACACATGGAATGATGCCATGGGATGATCTTCACCACACGGAACTTTCCCAAACGAATGGAGAAGTAGATGGGCGCTGGATATTTTGTAATGGAAATAATACTCCTCGCGTGGCTCGTGTAAATTTGGCAACATTTCGTACAGAAGAAATTATTGAAATTCCAAACAGCGGCGGAAATCACTCTTCTCCTTTTATCACTGAAAACACTGAATATGTAATCGCTGGTACACGCTTTAGTGTTCCTATTGGAGATAAAACGGATGTCTCTATTGATTCATATAAAGAAAATTTCAAAGGCACAGTTAGTTTTATAGCTGTAGATAAGGCAACAGGACATATGAGTATTTCATTTCAACTCTTATTACCACCAGTTAATTTCGATTTAAGTCATGCCGGTAAAGGACCTTCACATGGTTGGTTCTTCTTTTCGTGTTATAACTCTGAAAAAGCTAATACTCTGCTCGAAGTAAATGCTTCACAAAAAGATAAAGATTTTATAATGGCAGTGAATTGGAAAAAAGCTGAAGAATATGTTGCTGCCGGAAAAGGGAAAAAGACAATTTCAAATTATGCTCACAATGTTTTTGATGAAAAAAAACAAATGGCTACTTCCGAAATATTAAAAGAAGTATTAGTTCTGGATCCGAAAGAATTGAAAGATATGGTTTATTTCATGCCTTGTCCTAAATCGCCACATGGATGCGATGTTGATCCAACCGGCGAATATATTGTTGGCAGTGGAAAACTGGCAGCACTTATTCCGGTTTTTTCATTCACAAAAATGCAAAAAGCCATTGCTGAAAAACAATTCGATGGCGAATACGATGGTATTCCGGTTTTAAAATATGAATCAGTATTATATGGCGAAGTAAAAAAACCTGGCTTAGGACCTCTACATACTGAATTCGATGCTAATGGAAATGCATATACATCTTTCTTTGTTTCTTCCGAAATAGTAAAATGGAATATTAAAGACCTGAAAGTTCTTGATAGAGTTCCAACTTATTATTCTATTGGTCACTTGTGTGTACCTGGAGGAGACAGCAGAAAACCCTTTGGTAAATATGTTGTCGCCTATAATAAAATTACAAAAGATCGTTACTTGCCTACAGGTCCAGAACTTGCTCAAAGTGCACAATTGTATGATATTTCCGGAGATAAAATGCAATTGATTCTCGACTTCCCTACGGCCGGCGAACCTCATTATGCACAAGCTTGTCCGGCGGATATTATAACTAAAAACTCTGTAAAAATTTATAAGATCGAAGACAACATGAATCCCTATGCAACTAAAGGAGAAAAAGAAGCTAAAGTTGTTCGCGAAGGGAAAAAAGTTCATGTGTATATGACTGCTATTCGCTCTCATTTTGTTCCAGATAATATTGAAGGCGTAAAATTAGGTGATGAAGTGTATTTCCATGTTACAAATCAAGAACAGGATTGGGATGTACCGCATGGATTTGCAATTAAAGGCGCTGTTAATGCTGAACTATTAATCATGCCCGGTGAAACTTCTACATTGAAGTGGATACCACTAGAAACAGGAGTATTCCCTATGTACTGCACAGATTTCTGCAGCGCTTTACATCAGGAAATGCAAGGTTATGTTCGTGTATCTCCTGCAAATAGCAATAGTCCAATCTCATACAGTACCGGTAAAAAAGTAAAATAAATATTTATATCGGGAGGCAATATGCCTCCCGATATTTTTCTGAAATTAAATGAGCTTAATGAAATCTAAAATTATTGGAACCTGGAATAGAATCGCTATTATCTTTTCATCCCTCTTATTACTTGGCGCTATAATGTTCCCAATATGGAAAATTGAATTATCTGCTCCGCAATATCCAGAAGGGCTATCTCTCCAAATCTGGGCTAATAAACTAACCGGAAATATTGAAACAGTAAATGGGTTAAATCATTATATAGGAATGAAAACATTACATGCCGAAGAATTTGTAGAGTTCAAAATTTTGCCAGGCATTTTAATATTCTTCAGCTTGTTCGGAATGGTTGTCGGTTTCGTAAATAATAGAAAATTACTTTATGTTTGGATGATAATGTTTTTAATTTTTTCTGTCATATCAATGGCTGACTTTTATTATTGGGAATATAATTACGGACATAATCTCGATCCTACCGCTCCAATTCAAGTTCCAGGTATGGCTTATCAACCTCCTTTATTAGGATACAAACAAATGCTAAACTTTGGTGCTTTTTCAATTCCTGATATCGGTGGATGGTTTTTTATCTGTAGTGGTTTTTTTATGTCTATTTTAACCTTTTTTCAATGGAAAAAAAATAAAAAAAAAATAACTAAACTTTCTTCAACATTAATAACTTCACTGAGTATGTTATTTACTTTGAATGCATGCTCCAATGAAATTAAGCCAATCAATTATGGTAAAGACAATTGCAGTTATTGCAAAATGACTATCATAGATAAAAAATTTGGTGTTGAAATTATTTCTCAGAAAGGGAAAACATTCCTAATGGATGATCTTAATTGTGCTCAACAATTTATTAAAGAAGGAAGTATTGACATAAATCAAATTAAAGAGATTTTTGTAAATAATTTCAATGGTACCGGACAATTAATAAATCTCAAACAATCTTTTTTAGTAAAAAATCCATCATTAGGAAGTCCGATGGGAGGTAATATGGCAGCCTTTTCCACAATAGTTGATGCAAATAAACATATAAAATCAAATGGAGGCGAAACTATTGATTCACAAAATGTAATTTCGCAGAAATGATTTCATCAAATGATCAAAACTATCTTTTGTTGCTTAATATCCTATTTTTGTTTTTTATTACTACAGGTTAAGGGTCGAAATTTTTTAGTAAACCCTACTTTTAATTCTTCAAGCATAAACATAATTATTAAAAATGCTGCAGCAGGTGATAGTATTACTTTTAAAACTGGACATTACTTAATTAATAATCTAATAATCGAAAAGCCATTAGTTTTTATGGGTGAAAATCATCCGATCCTGGACGGTGGTAAAAAATATCAAATTATTAGCATTGCTTCAGATAATGTAATTATTAATGGTTTTAATTTCGTTAATACAGGATTTTCAGATATGAATGAAATAAGTGCTATTCGAATTCAGAATTCAAGAAATATTATCATAAAAAATAATATATTAGAAAATGTTTTCTTTGGAATTTATTGTCTTAATGCTTCACATTGCTTTATACAAGGAAATCATATAAAATCATATTCAGAACATGAACTTCAATCTGGAAATGGTATTCATTGCTGGAAATCAGACTCTATGTTTATTTCTAATAACTACATTACCGGACAAAGAGATGGTATATATTTTGAATTTGTTACAAATTCATTTATTAAAAATAATTTAAGTGAAAACAATTTGCGTTATGGTTTGCATTTTATGTTTTCACATCAAAATGTATACACCGGGAATACATTTAATTTCAATGGAGCAGGTGTGGCTGTAATGTACTCTCACAATGTAACAATGACAGAAAATATATTTTCTCAAAACCAAGGAGAGTCATCCTATGGTTTACTTATGAAAGAAATATCTGATAGCCATGTAGAAAAAAATCATTTTACAAAAAACACTATTGGAATTTATATGGAAGGCACCAGTAGAATTGAGGTAAAGAACAATACATTCGAAAGTAATGGTTGGGCTTTCAAAATTCAGGCAAGTTGCGCCGATATTAACGTTATAAAAAATAAATTTGTCGGAAATACATTTGATGTTGCTACCAATGGTAGTCTGGTTTTAAATAAATTTATAAATAATTACTGGGATAAATACGAAGGTTATGATTTGAATAAAGACGGAATCGGTGATATTCCATACAGGCCGGTTAGTCTATATTCCATCATTGCAGAAAGAATGCCTTTTAGTATTATGTTGTTTCGTAGTTTTATGGTTATGCTTTTGGAACGAACCGAAAAAGCAGTACCGGGTTTAACTCCTGTTGATTTAAAAGATGATAAACCTCTTATGAAAGCAATTTCGTTATGATTGTAATAGAGAATCTCGATAAGAAATTTGGCAAATTCACAGCATTAAACCAAATCAACTTAACAATAAGTCATGGAGGCTGCATTTCCTTAATTGGCCCAAATGCTTCGGGGAAAACCACATTAATAAAAACCTTACTTGGTTTGGTAATTCCTGATTCCGGTAATATATTAATTAACGGAAAAACCGTTATTGGAGAATGGAAATATCGCACCGACATTGGTTATATGCCACAAATAGGAAGATATCCTGATAACATGACTATCGGACAATTATTTGAAATGATTATTGATATACGTAAAACAACATGGGACAAATGCGATACTGATTTAATAAAATGCTTTGAAATTGAAAAAATAAACTCAAAAAGACTTGGAACCCTTTCTGGAGGAACAAGACAAAAAATAAGTGCCTGTCTTGCCTTTCTTTTTAATCCAAAGATATTAATCCTAGATGAACCAACAGCCGGATTAGATCCTGTTTCAACTGAAATTCTTAAAGAAAAAATACTTCAAGAGAAAATTAAGAATAAATTAATTTTAATTACTTCGCATGTCTTAAGCGATTTAGATGAATTGGTCGATGAAGTTATTTATTTACAAGAAGGGAAAATAAGTTTTAAAAAAAATATTGAATTAATTAAAAAAGAAACCGGAGAAGTTAAATTATCCCGCGCCATTGCTAAAGTAATGGGTTATCAAAAAGCATGACGAAAATTTTCAAATATGTTTTATTAGATATTTTAAAGAATAAAATTATTCTTTTCTATACAGCTGCTCTATTAATTATAAGCCTAAGTATATTTAATATTTCAGAAACGACTGAGAAAGCTATTATTAGTTTACTAAATATTGAATTAATTGTTCTTCCTTTAATTTGTGGTGTGTTTTCAACCATTTATTTTTATAATTCTACAGAATTTATAGAATTACTTGTAGCTCAACCATTAAAAAGAAAAATAATATTCAGAAGCATTCTTTCCGGTCTTGTCTCTGCATTGAGCTTAGCGTTTATTATAGGTACCGGAATCCCGTTATTACTTTATTCCGGCGATAAAACAAGTTTGATTTTTCTATTATCAGGTATTGCATTAACTGCATGTTTCACAGCTTTTGCATTAGTTGCTGCCGTCTTTACAAAGGACAAAGCAAAAGGTATTGGAGTAACTATTTTACTTTGGTTTTATTTTACTTTAATTTATGATGGAATAATTTTATTTCTACTTTTCCAATTCAGTGATTATCCGATTGAAAAATACATGATTACTATGTCGTGCCTGAATCCAATTGACCTTGTTAGAATACTCATTCTGTTAAAGATCGATATCGCTGCAATCTTAGGTTATACCGGTGCGATTTTTAAAGATTTTTTCGGAAACACAGGAGGAACTATTCTCTCTGGAAGCATTCTCTTAAGTTGGTTCGTAATTCCAGCCTGGATTGCATTGAGAAAATTTGACAGGAAAGATCTTTAAAATTAATAAGAAGAAAATTAAATAGAAAATCATCAATTCAATCTTATAATTAAAGAAATTCAGCCGGCTATTCTTACAATATCTTTGTTCTTTGGATTAAGTGTTTCCACCGTCAAAGAGCGGTTACATAAAATCCACTTTATTTTACAATAATTTCTGACTCTTTACTTCATCTATTGAGAAAAATAATTTCAGTTTCTCAATTGTGATAGCTTTTCAAAATTTATTAAGGAAATTAATCCACCTTTTATCTCAATCAGCTTTTCTTCTTTAAAATCACTTAACGTCCGTATAGTTGTTTCTGTTGCAGTTCCGGAAAGGTTTGCCAAATCTTCTCGAGAAATATTAATACTGAAATTTTCATTATTATCTTTCTTATAACGATTATATAATGCAACCAAAGCATCAGCAACTCTTTTTCTAACAGAATTATAAGCAAGTTTAACAAGCTGTTCTTCTTTCTCAGCAAGATTATCAGAAAGCATTCTAATAAATTTTTTCGATACCTGAGAATTTTGAAATAGAAGTGAATAAAAATCCTCTTTAGGAATAAAACACACTTCACATTCATCTAAAGCTTCGGCAGTTTCAGAATATTTAGATTCATCCATTAGTGCGAGATAACCGAAAAAATCACCTTCTTTATAAAGGTCTGTTATAAATTCTTTTCCCATTTCGTGGGTTTTGAATATTTTGACTTTGCCGTTATTTAAAAAATAAATGCCCTTCGGAAAAGAACCTTCCTTATAAATACTTTCATGTTTTTTAAACTTATGAATCTCTCTCTTGTCTGAAAGTTTTTTCAAATCTTCCATTCCTTTAGCCCCCTTAATAAATTCGTTAAGGCCATCAATATTTTTTGCAAATTCTTTCCTGATTAAATCGGCTTTTTTAAGCCGGCTTTCGATAGCGTTTAGTAATTCAATATCATCAAAAGGTTTTGTCAAATAATCGTCTGCACCCATTTCCATCCCTTTTCGCATATCACTACGTTCCGCTTTTGCCGTTAGAAATATAAATGGTATATTTTCTGTCTCGGTATTCTTTGAAAGCAGATGTAGTACGCCATAACCATCCAGAACAGGCATCATAATATCACAAATTATCAAATCCGGTTTTACTTTTTGAGCAAGCTCCACTCCTTCTTTTCCATTCTTAGCGGTAAAAACACTGTAATTGGCTAATTCAAGAATCTCAGCGGTATTTTCCCGCATATCATTATTATCTTCTATTAAAAGTATTTTTCTCATTGCTTAAATTTTATAATAAATGTAGTTCCTTTCATTTCTTCGCTTATAAAATCAATTGTACCATCCATAAGTTCCGCATATTTGGCAACAATATTTAATCCTAATCCTGTTCCTTGAATGTGAGTTGCATTACGGCCTCTGAAAAATCTTTCAAAAAGATGTTTTTGATCTTCCGGAGAAATTCCAATACCGAAATCCTGAACAACTATACTAATTTCCGTTTCCAAACATTCTGTTTTTAAAATTACAGGCTTTCCTTCAGGAGCAAATTTAATAGCATTAGAAATCAGATTAAATAAAATATTCTTTAATAACTTTTTATCCAGAAAAACATTGGTCTTTCCAACAGATTCATACGTCACTTTTTGTCCTTCTTTTGCAAGTGGCTGTATTTCCAAAATAATTTCAGAAATATAACTGGCAATATCGAATTCTTCAGGTACACACAAAACTTTTCCTTCTTCTAATTTGCTTACAGAAAGAAAATCGTTTAAAATATCCGTCAAGTCGCTTATGGCAGACTTAATCCGGCTAATGTGTTTTTTCTGTTTATCCTTTTCATTTAATTCACCGTACTTTGTTACTAATGAGAGTGATGACATTATTGTTGCCAATGGTGTACGAAATTCGTGAGAGGCCATTGAAACAAAACGAGATTTTAATTCATTCAATTCTCTCTCCTTTTCAAGTGCTTCATTTAAATCACTCTGTGTCCTTTCAAGTTCTTCAACAGCTTCTTCAAGTACAAGTGTTCTGTTCTTAACTTGTTTTTCAAGATCAGCTGAATAATTCTTTAAATCTTCTTCAGATTTTTTACGAAAAGTAATATCAACAATAAAAGCAATAACAAATTTCCCATCATTCGTACTATAAGGACTGAGGCTAATTTCAATAGGAAATTCGGTCCCATCCTTCCTTAATCCAAAAAGTTCCAATCCAATTCCCATCGATCTTGCATGAGGATTTTTATGAAATTTGGAACGGTATTCCTGATGATCCATCTCATGCCTTTGAGGAACAAGAATTTCAATTTTTTTTCCCAAAAGTTCACTATCACCATACCGAAATAATTTCTCTGCACTAGGATTAATGCGCACAATAAACCCTTTATCATCAATCACGAGAATACCCTCCGTGGCGTAAAAGAAAAGGGCTGAATTGCCTTCCTTACCATCCATAGCTTAAAAAAATTAATAAATTTTCGTTCGCTAAGTTAATCATTTGATTTCTATCAAAAGTAACCTACACAATGGCATTTATTATGACCATTATCATCTCTGGAACTGATGTTTCTCATGAATACAAAATATCATGAAATCAATTTTGCATATTCGGTAAAAAATCTATACTATTATCAAACAGGATTAACAAATATATTTTTAAAACAAAATAAATAGCAAAAATTCCTAACTGAGTAAATATTATTTCAATAAATCTAAATATATGAAAACAATTCTCGTACCCACTGATTTTTCAAAATGCGCAGAAAATGCTGTAAATTATGCTTTAGAATTTGCAGACAAATTTAACTTAAAAGTAATTATCCATAATTCTACTCACTTACCTACATTCGCCGTTGAAGTACCGTTTGAAGAAATTAGTGAAGATAAATTGCTTGCAGAGAGTAAAAATAATATGAATAATTATCTTAAAAATAAAAAAATAACAAATAAAAATTTAATAGTAGAAGATAATGTAAGTTTTGGGTTCGCTGTTGACAATATCATATCCCTTGCTAAAGAAAATACGGCTAGTATTATAATTATGGGAACTAAAGGATCAAGTAATCTGGAAGGATTACTTTTAGGAAGCATTGCGACTTCTGTAATAGAAAAAGCACCTTGCCCCGTTCTTGTAATTCCCGTAAATGCTATATTTAACGACATCAAAAAAATAGTATTTGCAACAGATTATCATAAAAACGATGTTGAATCAATTAATTTTCTTTCAACTATTGCAATGAAATTTAATGCTGAAATATTAGTTGTTCATGAATCTTCTGTTACCCTTACAGATAATCTTGAAAGAGATCTCTTTGAAATTTTTAAGAATGAAGTAATTCAGAAGGTGTCTTACAAAAACATTTCATTTAAATTTATTATTGGCTATGATATTTCAAAAGACCTAAACTTAATTTTAGAAGAGGAACATGCCGATCTTTTAGCAATATCTACAAGAAAAAGAAATATTTTCGTTAAACTTTTTGAAAGAAGTCTGACAAAATTAATAACCCATCATACAAAAATTCCCGTCATAGCATTTCATACAAAATAAATTAATAATAAAAAACAACCGTGATCAAATATAATACAGCTGAGGAAGCATTATGTATAATAAAAAGCAATGAAAGGGTATTCATTCATGGCGGGGCTGCGACTCCAGAAACACTAATAAATGCACTCACATTAAGATATGCTGAATTAAAAGATGTTGAAATTACTCATGTTCATACAGAAGGAGAAGCATCCTATGCAAACCCGGAATATGCTAATTCTTTCCGAATTAATAGTTTTTTTATTGGAAATAATTTGAGAAAATATGTAAATCATAAAAACGTCCAATACATTCCGATTTTTCTAAGTGAAATTCCTGCTTTGTTTCGAAAAGGAATTATGCCTATTGATACCGCTCTCATTCATGTTTCAGTTCCAGACAAACATGGATTTTGTTCCCTTGGCGTATCGGTAGATATTGCAAAAGCAGCAACAGATAAAGCAAAAAAGATTATCGCTTTAGTGAATCCAAATATGCCCAGATCACATGGAGATGGACAAATTCATTGCAGTAGATTAACTATGGCTGTATATTCAGAAGACCCAATTTTTGAAATTATACCCGCAATGGCATCGGAAACCGAAATTGCAATTGGTAAATATATTGCTTCAGTTGTTGATGATGGAGCTACTTTACAAATGGGAATCGGTGGTATACCCGGTGCAGTTTTACAATGTTTAAATAATCACAAAAATCTAGGCATACATTCTGAAATGTTTACAGATGCTATTCTTCCTTTAGTTGAAAACGGAATTATTAATGGCATAAAAAAAAATAAACATCCTGGAAAAATAGTTGCTGCCTTTGCTATGGGTACTCGTAAACTTTATGATTTTATTCATGATAACCCAATGGTCGCATTGTTAGATGTCGCTTATGTAAATGACGCTTCCGTAATCAGAAGAAACGATAAAGTTACAGCAATTAACAGCGCAGTAGAAATAGATTTAAGCGGACAGGTCTGTGCAGATTCTATCGGTGGAAAAATTATAAGCGGCGTTGGCGGACAGATGGACTTTATTCGCGGAGCAGCACTTAGCGAAGGCGGTAAACCAATAATCGCTTTATCTTCAATTACTGCAAACGGTAAATCCAAAATTACTGCAGTTCTAACACCTGGTGCAGGTGTTGTTACTACTAGAGCTCATATACATTTCGTAGTTACTGAATATGGTATCGCAGATTTATATGGTAAAAATATTCTTCAACGCGCAAAAGCATTAATAGCTATTGCACATCCTTCACATCAAGAAAAACTTGAAAAAGAAGCTTTTGAATTATATGGGTAAATTTTTGCGAATTGTCTTATTCAATTAAAACTCCGTTTTAAATTAAACGTTTTATTTTTAAATTTAATTTGTGAAATTAAATATTCCTACTTTAAGTAAATCTTATTTTTTGCTTCCTCACTAAACAAACTAATATTATTAAACATTAAACTATCTAAGTGATAAATATCATTATAAAATAAAATAGTGTTTGAATCCGCTTCGCAAGTAAAATAACGAATATGAATCGGTAATGGTTTAAATAAATCAACCCTTTTTCGCTCTTTCTTTTTAAGATAATAATTTAATGAGTCAGAATTAAAATTAATTGTGCAGCACGATAATACTTCATTCGCTAATTCTCTTGCTCTTTCCAGACGAATACAACCATGACTTAAAGCTCGGTTATCCTTTTTGAATAAACTTCTAGAATTAGTATCATGTATATATATTCCATACTTATTTGAAAAAATATACTTCAAAACTCCTAAAGTATTTTCATCTCCATCCCGTTGGCGGATTTTAAATGGAAAATATTTTTCAGAATATTTTTTCCATTTAATTTTTCTAATGTTTATTAAATTTCCTGAATTATCAAAAACCTCCATCTTATGTCTGGAAAGATAAGAAGTGTCTTTTAGTAAAATTGGTAATATCTCTTTGGTTGCAATACTAAATGGAACTGTCCAATATGGATAAATATAAAAATGAGTAATTTTTGAATCGAGCCAGACAGGAGATCTTGTCTCTGGTTTACCCACAATTATTTTTGAATACATTTCCAATGTATCACATTTATACAATTTTAAATCATAAGAAGGTATATTAATATTCAAATAATAATCTTCATTAATTTTAACATCCCATTTTAATTTTTCCAAGTTTATACTAATTGTATTGATTTGAGCCTCTAAGTAGTTTTGTGCCAATTGAATTGAATCAGGCACAATACATGTATTCGATGAACTTGTGTTACCTTCAAAAATTGAATTAGAATAATAATTTGAAATATTATTTATTTTAGACTGATCTAACCTTTGAAGGAACGAATTATTTTTTTTATATTCTTTTAGAAAAACCATTAAATATTTTTTCAAAAACTGATATTCTTTCGAGGCTGGTTCACAGGACTCAAGCGATTCCTCAATTCTATTTTCAGATAAAGAAATTTTAATAAGTAATAAAACATTGATATCCATTTCCCCACCTTTCCATTCAGGTTTTAAGGTTTCAAAACTTAATTGTCCTTTATGCAAATCAACTGACAACCTGAAAAACACATCTGAAAGCAAAATATTAATTTCATATAGTCTTGTTGCATTAATCTTTTGCTTCGAATAATTAAATATTTGATTAATTCTTGCTTTTACCTCTTCATAGTAATATTTATTCTGTGAAAGACCATAATAATTTGCTTGGTCTATAAAATTTAAAAGAGAATTAGCCACCGGAAGTAATTTTTCATCACTTGTCCAAATCGGCTTCATATGATTTTGAAAAAATAAATTATAAATCCATTCAGATGTTTTTAAAGTATCTTCGAGTACGATCAATAAACCATCTTTCTTATATTGATTTAGTTGCTCGTCTAAAATCTGGATTACCTGCATATCTACTGACTCCGTAATTTCAACAATTTTTTCAGGAGCTCTCTTATGCTTCTGTTCACATGAAGAAAATAAAAAAATAAAAAGAATTAAAATGAGATACGATATTAATTTAAAATAATTAAATACATCATATAAATTCATATATTACTTAACCTTCTTTTCATTCTGCTTTAACTTTTCCTGTTTCTTAAAATATCCTCTTAATAAAAAACTATTCTTTAATGCTTCCATATTCTCATTAAAATTTTTTGTACTGTTTTCAATATTAATTAGACTATACTTTAATCGACTGGCAGAACTGGTATCATTCAATAAAGTTCCAATTACACCATTTCCATTATTAATCTTTTGAATGATTGTTTTAAGTTCATTTGCCGAAATATTAATAAATTCTCCGCTCGCTTTAAGTTCCGTAATTGTTTTCTGTAAATCCGTTCCCAT
>JANLOW010000245.1:0-14765 GCA_031366785.1 Bacteroidota bacterium
CATGTAGAAAATGTGACTCTTCTAGTAAAAAAGTAAATTTAAAATGAAAACAGGAATTCCAATTTTAATCATGTTTTTATTTTTCGTTGGTATAGAAGCAAATGGTCAGCAAAATTCGCCAGAAGCTGAACCTGTCGACAAGGAGCAAGAACAGTTGCAATTGTGTTTTATTTATTCGAACATGTTGGGCTTTAATATTAATTCCATTGATAACCCTAAACTTTATCAAAGTATCGGTGAATGGATGGGAACGCCATATAAATTCAGTGGGAAAAGTAAAAAAGGAGTTGATTGTTCCGGATTGGTTTGTGAATTATACAAGGATTGTAATAACCTTGTATTAGAAAGTTGTGCAAAAGATCTTTTCCATAATTCAGAACAGATAAAAAAATCAGACTTACGTGAAGGGGATTTGGTTTTTTTTAAAATTAAAAAGAATAGAGTTTCTCATGTTGGTATTTATCTAGGACAAAATAAATTTGTACATGCGAGCACAAAAAATGGAGTTATCGTTAGTAATTTGGAAGATCCTTATTACAAACGATATTTTTATAAAGGCGGTCGGTTAAAAAAATAATTATGGTATTTACAATGAAAGAATCCCGAACTATTTTATTAAACGATAAGCAAATCAGGCAAAAAATAAACAGGCTTGCTTACCAGATCTATGAAGACAATGCTACGGAAAAAGAAATTATTTTAGCAGGTATAATGAAAAGCGGATTTCAATTATGTGAAATCATAGCTTCTATTTTAACGACTATATCACCATTAAAAGTTATAATAGCAGAAGTACATATTGATAAACATGGTAAAGTAAATACGGATGTTACAATTTCAATAAATAATGATCAATTGAATGGCAAGGTTGTTATTCTAATTGATGATGTGCTTGACTCCGGAAAAACTTTAATGTATTCATTAAAACCTTTTCTGGCATCCGATATAAAAAAAATCCGAACGGTAGTATTGATTGACCGTAATCATAAAAGATTTCCGGTGTCTGCTGATTTTGCAGGACTTTCACTTTCCACTACTTTAAAAGAACATGTAACTGTTGAATTTACTTCAAGCGGAATATGTGCGTGGATTAGCTGATTATTTTAAATGGAAGGCTTTAATTTTTTCGGCCAGAGTTTTCGCATTGAGGCTAGCTGCATTTACAGTAATCATTGCCTGCTTATAAAAGGGAATACGCATAGTTAAATGGCTCATAATTTGTTCCATAAGCTCAACATCGTTCAACGATTCAATTAACGGCCTTCCGGTGCGGGAAGAAGCTAAACGGTGAAAAAGTAAACCTGCATTTGCTTCTAGGTAAACGGTTATCCCATTAGAATTCATCCATTCCATATTTTTATGGTAACAAGGTGTTCCACCTCCGGTAGAAATAATAACATTATCATTTTTATCAGTTGTCCTTAAAATCTTTTTTTCTATCTCTCTGAAATAGTCCTGGCCATGTTTATTAAAAATAACGGAAATAGTATTTCCAAGTTTCCCCTCTACAAGATGATCTGTATCAAGAAAACCGTATTTGAATATTTTAGAAAGTAATTCGGCAGTTTTAGATTTACCACTACCCATATAACCAATTAAATAAATTCGCATCCAGGAAATTATGAGCTTCTATTGAAAATTATTCAATTAATCTGGAATGAACAACGAGTAAATTGCAAGGCAGTTTTTTTAACAATGCATCAATTCCATCGTGGCTTGAAATCCGATCAAAAATTAGGAGCATGTGCTCAGAAGAATGGGTAACAATGAGATCAGCATTATTTTTAAAAGCATAATCCGAAATAGATTCGCATTGTTCTCCGGAAAGTGAAAATAAATTAATTTTTACTTTACTTTTTTCAATTGCTTCTTTAAATATAAATAAATCTTTTTTTAATGTGGGAGGAATATTATCATTACTCCTATCTTCATAGGAAGTAATTCCGCTTTCATCAGAAATAAAAATTGATTCCGTATTTTCCTTTTCTGCAAAGTAAAGAGATGTCAATATGGTCAAATCAGTTTTTTTATGTTCAATTCCGTTCACTACTATTTTTTTTAAACTTCCTGTGCTTGAACCAGTAAAGACTAAGACTGAGCATTTCGCTTTCGTGGCAATATTTGTTGCAATTTGTCCGATGGGAAGATCAAAATTTTCTTTTTCTGATGCTCCAACAATGATTAAATCGACAACCTCGTGCTTACAGATTTGAAGGATACTCGTTACTATGTCGCCTTGCTCCCAATAAATGCGTGAATTACCATCATGAAAACCATTCGAAGAAAGCAAAAATGTTAATTCGCGCTGCTTATCGCTGGTCTTTTTACCGACGTGAATAAATATTGCCAGGGATTCATGAAGAACACACATCCGTTTCATTTCCGTCACCAATGATGGTAAGCCCGGGGAAAAAGAAACTGCTAAAGCAATCGTTTCAAAAGGATAAGGATTTTTGCCTTTAATCATACGACAAAATACGTTTATTCCTGCATTAAAACAAGTCGTTATTACAATCGGGAAAAAATTTATAAAGTATTAAATGTTATTAGCAGACAACCAAAAAACTTGCGGCTTAATTCTTAATTCTTGACTCTTGTCTCTTGATTCATGACTCTCGATTTATCATTTCACCTGATGCCTGATTTTTCTCAGCCTTATGTTTAGAAGTTCAACAATAAGAGAAAATCCCATTCCAAAATAAATATAATTTTTTTCAACATGAATATGTGTGCCTTCGAGTACGAGTAATACTCCAATTGCAACTAAAAAAACGAGGGCAAGCATTTTAATTGTTGGATATTTTAAAATAAAATCACTTACATAAGGAGCAAACAATAACATAACGAACATGGATAAAACCACAGCAGTAATCATAACAGGCAGATCTCGGCTAAGACCAACAGCAGTAAGAATAGAATCAAAAGAAAAAATAATATCAATAAATGTAATTTGCAGTATGGCTTGGGAAACCGTAAGAAATTTTTCTTTCTTCTCTTCGCCTATTTTCGGTTCGATCAGTTTTTGATAAATTTCCTGTATGGTTTTATAAATTAGAAAAGCTCCTCCCGCGAAAAGAATGAGGTCCCTCCCACTGATTTCTAATGAAGCAATACTAAATAATGGCTGAACCAGATGCACTAAATAGGAAATTCCGAGAAGAAGAAAAATTCTGAATATCATTGCCAGCATCAGACCGATTGTGCGAGCTCTCTTTTGATCTTTTTTAGGCAGATATCCACATATAACTGCAATGAAAATAATATTATCAATTCCAAGAACGATTTCAAGAAAAATAAGGGTTGTTAAACTAACGATCCCTTCAGGAGTGAAAATATCTAATAACATAAATACCCGGTTAAATTAATATAAATAAAACTTCTAACCCAAAATTGGATTTGCAAATTTATTACTATTTTCCAATTGTAAACAAGTATGATTTCAACCTTTAGATAAAGAAAATAAAAAATAAAATAGAAGTTGAAACAGATTATATTGAAATCGATCTATTTATAAACCTTTAATACTCTGGCTGATGGCTCCTGTATATTTCCTGACCATTTAGGCAGCCAGTAATGAGGAATTACGCTCCAATTATTTCCGAACAATTCTTTAAACTTTTTCATATAATAAAATGCTTCCTTCGTTGGTGGAATTATTGTCGGATGCAAATTAATTTTTTCCTTTTCAAATTCTTCATCTGTTACTTTCGCATTTAAAAATTCCTGAACCCATTGAAACCATGATTTTTCTTTGCCGGAAACACCATCTGAAAAGGCTTCTTTTTTCCTCCACAAAATTTCTTCCGGTAAAATTGGGTTCGATTTATAAACATCACCGAAAGCTTTTCTAATAAAATATTTTTCCATCCTTTCAGCCGTTGGAAGTTTCCATGCAGCAGGTATTGATCGGAAATAATCTACAAACTCTCTGTCCAAAAAAGGAACCCTGGCCTCAAGTCCATGACACGAGATAGCTCGGTCGACACGAAGTCCATCAAATAAATGAATTTCATCAAGCAAACGGTAGTGATCATCACGCGCTTCGATTGGGCCGGGATTATTATAAAAATAAAGATAACCCATCTGTGCCTCATCGGCTCCGTCGCCATTTAAAATAACTTTTATGTCTGTGTTCTCGCTAATATATTTTCCAAGAAGAAATTGTCCTACGCTAGCACGAATAGTAGTAATATCATATGTCTCTATCGATTGTATCACCTGATCAATAGCATCTAATCCTTCTTGTGGAGTAAAATAAATAATATGATGTTCAATATTTTTATATAAACGATTGACATGTTCAGCAACCTTTCTTGCAAAAACAATATCAGTACCTTCCTTCATACCAATACTGAATGAATGTAATTTTTTACCCGGGTAATCTATAGAAAGCATTTTTGATGCAATGGCACAGACAAGACTTGAATCCAATCCTCCGGAAAGAAGACAACCGACAGGCCTGTCGGAAATTAATCTGCGCTTTACAGCCGTTTCAACTATATGAACAACTTCAGAAAAATCTTTTTCAGAAGGAGTAAAATCCAAAGAGGTATCATTGTTAATTACTTTGTGCCAATAAGAATCAATAACAGGGCTTTGTCCGGGAATCCATTTCAAAATCATTTTTTGATCGAATCGTTTCACTTCTTTAAAAATATCGGATAAACCGGCAAGGAGGCTGCTAAATCCAAAACTTTTTTTATCGTCGGAGATGGCATAAAACAATGGCCTGATGCTAAGAGGATCCGTATTAAGCAAAAGAGAGATAAATCGTTCATCTTCAAATTCTATAATAGCAAAACTATATTCACCAATCAGTTCACGGTTTAAACGTTTAATATCATAATTGAATAATTTGAACAGAGGAAGAATCACGGCACAATCAGATCCTGATTTGCTTACTTTTAAATCATATGTATCAATTAATTCTCTGAAATTATAAATTTCACCATTACAGACGAGGTAAAAGGTTTTATTACCACTTATAAGATGGAACGGCTGGTCTCCATCAATATCAAGTCCAATAATTGCGAGGCGATGAAAACCTATAAAACATTTTCTGTTAAAGACAATTAGACTACGATCCGGTCCGCGCGATTTAAGTTTTTGAAAGGAACTGAAAATATCAGCGGGTGATTTACTTTCTGTTATTTCTCCTAGCAACCCATATATTCCACACATAAATATTAATTATTTTTTTGATAAAATTTTGAATTAGAAATACGTTAATTATTATTTAACGTTACTTAAATTCGAATAAAGATAAAATGCGTTTATCAGTGATTTTTTTATCGGAATATGTAAATTCAAAATATAGATAGGTTTTGAATAGAAAATGAATCTTGAAAACCAGATTGAATTTTACCCGCTTTGTTTTATAAGTAAGCCGCTAAGGTATCATTTTTAGCTTTTTAAAAAGAATTTTTATTGTAATCAATCGGCTATTAAAATATTTTATAGCCATTCAAGCATTCATAAAAATGATCTTTTGAAATTTCTTACAAACTTTTTTTAGTGTTTACATGACGATAAATCGTTGAAAGTCTGATTTTAATTAATTTTTAAATGACATTTCTTTTAAGTTATTAATCAATTGCTCGAATCCTTACAAAAACTTGTGTAGTTGTTAATTGGCGCCCTGTCCCCTCTCGCTTAGGATATTTTTAGGGTGTTACGAAATATCTCCAAACATTAAAGTAAAAAAGATTTCCGGAGGTATTTGAAAAGCGATAGTATGAAACATCTTCTACAAGCGAAAAAAATTATTACTCTTTCATTGTTATTCCGTTTAATTTTTTCAGGAGCGGTTTATGGAAGTCATACTATGGGAGCTGACCTGACTTACAAATCGATGGGAGGAAATATGTATAAAGTGACCGTTTCTTTTTACCGTGATTGCATTGGAATTCCTGCGCCTGCAAATCCTTTTGTTACCATTAATTCGTCTTCTTGCGGCCAGAGTTTAGGCGTAACCTGTTACCCTCGGCCAGGCACTGGTCAGGAAGTTACGCCAAGTTGTTCTAGTTCGGTTACAACTTGTAACGGAGGTTCTTTTACAGGAATTCAGGAATGGGTTTACGATGGTATTGTTACACTTCCTACACAATGTACAGACTGGGTTTTTGGTTATTCATTATGTTGCAGAAATGCTGCAATAACTACTATTACAAGTCCAAGTACAAATACATTCTTTATATATGCTACATTAAACAATACAATAACACCTGACAATTCTTCACCCACTTTTTCAAACAAACCTGTACCATTCCTTTGTGTAGGACAGCAGTTTTGTTTTAATCATGGTGCTTATGATACAGATGGTGATTCTTTAGTGTATTCACTTATCACTCCAAAACAGACAGCATCATTAGAAGTAAACTACATAGCACCATATAATGCTTCGAACCCATTAAATTCTTTACCCGCTACATCATTTAATACAACCACAGGAGATATTTGCCTTACTCCCCAGGCACTAGAAGTAACAGTAATGGCGGTAGTTGTTGAGGAATATCGTAATGGTGTTTTAATTGGAAGTGTAGAAAGAGATTTGCAATTAACAGTAATGAATTGCTCAAACAATCTTCCATCATTAACAGGTATTAATGGTACCAATGTCTTCAATATGACAATTTGTGCCAATCAACAGACTTGTTTTAATATTTTATCAAACGATCCTGATAATGGACAGAAATTGAAAGTAAAATGGAATAATGGTATTGCAAGCGGAACTTTCAACAGTTCTTCTGCATCACATCCAGTTGGAACATTTTGCTGGACACCATCACCTTCCGATATTGGTAATTCCTATTCATTTACAGCTTCTGTTACTGATGATGCTTGTCCGTATAATGGTAGTCAAACCTATTCTTATACCATAAATGTAATTGGAATATATGTAAATGCCGGCCCGGATCAGGCAATTGCCTGCAGTGATTTGGCAACACTTACAGCTAATGCATCCGGAGGCAGTGGTCCATATACTTATTTGTGGAGCAATGGCTCAACGATGCAATCAATTACAGTCGGAGCAGGGGCTTATATTGTAACAGCCAGTGACGGAAGCTGCACAGCAACTGATACAGTAAATGTTACAACACCTTATATTCCTATTGCTGCATTTACAAATACTACTCCGGGATGTATCAACTCTATAATTTCATTTACTGATCAATCAACTACTTCCGGTGGTACTATTAATTACTGGTATTGGACGTTTGGTGATGGAGATACTTCTTCTTTGAAGAATCCATTTCATTTATTTCCGGGACCAGGAACATATAATGTCACTTTAATTATAGAAAATACATTAGGATGTCGCGATACAATTACAAAACCCATAATTATTCTTACACCTCCAGTAGCAGATTTTACATGGGGTAATTCGTGCATTAATTCAGTGGTAAATTTCACGGATCTTACAACTTCTTCTCCTACAAGCTGGAATTGGACATTTGGAGATGGAACATTTTCAACTCAGCAAAACCCGTCACATACCTATACATCAGCAGGAAATTATTCAGTTACATTAATAACCGGAAATATTGATGGATGCATTGATACCGTAACTCATATAATTACAGTTCATCCATTACCTATTGCCAATGCAGGTGCCAATCAAACAACGTGTGCGGGAAGTCCTGTAACATTAACAGCATCCGGAGGAACAACCTATACATGGACGCCGGGTGGCACTGGACAGGTAATTACAATTACACCATCAGGAAGTACGACTGTAATTGTATCAGTAACTGACACGAATGGATGTTCAAAAACAGATACGGTCAATATAATTGTTAATCCGCTACCTGTAATTAATGCGGGAACGAATCAATCAACATGCAAAGGAAATACGGTAGTATTAAGTGCAACTGGCGCAATTTCTTATATATGGAATCCGGGAGGCTCCACCTCATCAACTATTTCAGTAACACCACTGACAACAACAAAATATACAGTAACCGGAACAGATGCAAACGGTTGTACTGCGACGGATGCTGTTAAAGTAACGGTTATTGCTTTACCGATAGCCAATGCAGGAGCTGATGTTGATATTTGTAATTCTTCAAACGTTACACTTACTGCCACCGGTGGTGGAACATATTTATGGAGTCCGGGTGGTGGAACCAATGCAAGCATTACAGTAAATCCTTCTTCAACGCAAACCTATCAGGTTACGGTTACTAATGGAAGCAGTTGTTCGGCGACAGATGCGGTAACGGTAAATGTACATGCAAAGCCAATAATAAACCTTCAATCATTTTTCTTATGTGCAGGTTCCAATGCAACATTGGATGCGGGAAATCCGGGCTCTGCATTTTTATGGAGTACAGGAGACACAACACAAACTATTCAAATAAGTACGGGAGGAATATATTCAGTAACAGTAACCGACACGTATGGTTGCAGCGCCTCTGCTACATGTAATGTTGATTATGGTTCATCAATAACAATAAATCTTGGCAATGTTTTCTTCTGTCAGGGAGATTCAGTTTTATTGGATGCCGGGTATTCGGGTATGACGTATAACTGGTCCCCGGGTGGACAAACAACACAAACAATTTATATAAGCAGTGCAGGAATGTTTGGTGTAAATGTTACAGATACCGGTGGATGCAGCGGATCAATTAATATTACTGCTGTTGTAAATCCGTCGCCGGTGGCAGATTTCAGTTCAACCACTGCTTGTGATGGAAATCCAATAAGTTTCACAGATGGTTCATCTATAGTATCCGGTTCAATTACCGGATGGTCGTGGAACTTTGGCGATGGAACGACTTCTCTTGTTCAAAATCCTATTCATAGTTTTCCATCCGCCGGAAATTACAATGTTACACTTACAGCAACAAGCGCATCGGGATGTTCTACAACGATAACTCACATTGCCATCGTAAACCCATTACCAGTGGCTGACTTCTCTTTCAGTAATAATTGTTTAGGCAATCAGGTTATTTTTACTGATCAATCAAATGTTTCTTCAGGAAATATTACTTCTTATAGTTGGGATTTAGGTGATGGAACAACTTCATCCATAAAAAATCCGGTTCATGCTTATGCAACTGCAGGTAATTATTCAATCAATTTGCAGGTGACTACAGCAGGAGGATGTTCACAAACAGTAAACAAAACAGTTACTATTCATCCGTCACCGTCCGCTTCTTTTTCAACAACACCGGTATGTCAGGGTAATGGAACAATTTTTACAAATACTTCTAATATTTCAACAGGAAGCATAACAACATTTGCCTGGGATTTTAATGATACCTATACATCAGCACAAAATTCTCCGACACATACATTTATAACTTCGGGAACTTATGCAGTAAAATTAATCGTTGGATCATCTTTTGGATGTTTAGATACCATCGTTAAAAATGTAATTGTTTACCCAACTCCTGCTGCAAATGCAGGTGTTAACCAGGTAATTTGTTCTGGAAATACAGCTTCGCTGACATCTTCGGGAGGAATATCATACTCATGGAATCCCGGTGCAATTTCAGGCCAAACAATTACCGTTTCTCCTTCCATATCTACAACATTTACTGTAACTGTAACAGATGCTAATGGATGTACATCAACAGATGCTGCAGGGGTTTTCGTGAATCCATTGCCAAATGCTCAGGCTGGTAATGATCAGTCTGTATGCTCCGGAAATTCAATTACACTAAACGGAACCGGTGGAGTAACCTACAACTGGCTGCCTGGTGGAATGACAACTAGCACAATCAATGTACAGCCTTCTTCTACTTCTGATTACATCCTTTCAATTACTGATGCTAATGGCTGTACAGACAAAGATACTATCACAGTAACTGTAAATAATTTACCAATAGTTGTTGCAAGTCCTGATAACAGCATCTGCAGTGGTTCAACCACTTCGCTGACTGCATCCGGAGCGACCAATTACCTTTGGAATCCAGTTGGAATGACAACACCTACAATTTTGGTTACGCCAACTGCTACAACTATTTATTCAGTTATCGGAACAAATTCAAATGGCTGTACAGCCTCAGATGCAATAACGGTTACTGTAAACCCTGTACCGGTTATAAATCTTTTACCTGCTTTTATTTGTGCAGGATTTTCAACAACACTGGATGCCGGTAATCCGGGTAGTATCTTCAATTGGTCAACAGGAGAAAATACACAAACAATTTCCGTTTCAGATTCAGGAACTTATTCTGTAATTGTTACCAGCCCTAACGGTTGTCCGGCAATTGCCAGTACAATTGTTACTAAAGGTGGAGGGATAACTGCCGCTCCATCTAACTATTCAATATGTTCCGGACAAAACGCAACATTAAATGCAGGAAATCCGGGAAGCACCTATCAGTGGTCAACAGGCCAAACTTCGCAAACGATATCTGCAAATACAGCCGGAAATTATTTTGTGACCATTACCGATGTAAATGGTTGTATTGCGACATTACAACATATCTTAAGTGTAAATCCGTTACCGACAACAACATTTAATGCTTCACCGGTTTGTGAAGGATTTGCAATATCGTTCAATAATACTTCAACTGTCACTTCAGGTATTATTCAAAATTACCTATGGAATTTAGGAGATGGAAATAGTTCATCATCTTCAAGTCCATCACATTTGTATTCTGCTTCAGGAAATTACACTGTTACACTTACTTCAACTACACAAGCCGGTTGTACTTCATCAATTACACAGCAGGCTTTGGTGAATCCTCTTCCGGTGGCAGATTTCAGCAGTGCCTCAACCTGTCAGAATAAAGAAGTCGTTTTCAATAACCTAAGTAGTATTTCATCCGGTTCGATTACCGAATGGAGCTGGAATTTTGGAGACGGAACAAATGCAATATCTAATCAACCCATGCATTTTTATTCTTCTTCAGGAAATTATATTGTAAATCTTATTGCAAAAAGTAATTTAGGTTGCCTGGATACAATCAGTAAAAGTGTAAATGTACTTAGTCTTCCGGTTGCCTCATTTAATTCATTGAATACATGTGTTCAAAGTAATAATAGTTTTACAAATAATTCAAGCAGTACAGGAAGCCCGATATCGACGTATCAATGGAATTTTGGAAATGGAAATAACTCAACAGCTTTTCAGCCTTCCACTCAATATACGACAGCAGGAAATTATACTGTTGAACTAATAGTTACTTCAGTTAATGGTTGTTCAGATACTGCAACTTCAGAAGTTAGTATATTCTCGCTTCCAATTGCAGACTTTGCAGCGGCACCTTCATGCACAGGAGCACCGGTAACTTTGAGCAATCTTTCTACAATTCAAAGTGGTTTAATTCAAAGTTACTACTGGAGCTACGGTGATAATTCAACTTCAACTAACAATCAACCGACACATACCTATAATTCATACGGTTCATATTCGGTTAAAATGATTGCAACTTCCGATCAGGGATGTCGTGATACGGTTTCTAAAAACATTAACATTTATCCACTACCTGTTCTTGCTTTCTCAAGCCAGGATGCATGTTTAGGAAACAATATTCAATTTCAAAATAATTCTGCTATTCCATACGGAAGTATAACATCATGGTTATGGAATTTTAATGATGGTACTACTTCATCACAAAATAACCCTTTACATAACTACAATGCGCCGGGATCATACAATGTAAGTCTGAAAGCAATATCAAATTATGGCTGTCAGGCGACTTCAAATTTTCCACTTAATATTTTCCCGAATCCGGTTGCAGCTTTTACGACAGCGAATGTTTGTTATGGAAGCAGTACACAATTAGTTAATCAATCAACTATTAATGGTGGCGGTTATTTACAGAGCAATTGGATATACAGCGATGGAGAAAGTTCATCCACTTCGAATCCAATGCATACATTTCCTGCGCCCGGCAATTACAATGTAGCTTTAATGGTAACCACTTCCAATGGTTGTCGCGATACAATTTCTCAGGACATGGATGTGTATCATTTGCCGATGGCACGTTTTGCTGCACCTGATAATTGTTCTGGTACACCGATTTCTTTCAGCAATCAATCGACTTCTGAAGATGGAAATATAACTGCCTTCTTATGGGGATTCGGAGATGGTAATTTTTCTTTCGATCGAAATCCGGTTCACCAATATGTAGATTCAGGAGAATTTAATGTTGACCTGATTACCATTTCATCCTTCGGATGTGCAGGTAACTTCAGCGATACATTATCAATTTTTTCTCATCCAAGAGTTGCTATACAAATGAATAATGCTTGTGTTGGAGCGCCGATTCAGTTTAACAGCAGTTTAAATCAAAACAACGGCATGAATTATTCATGGTCTTTAGGAAACGGATTTACTTCTACTGCTCCCACCTTTAACTATGCATTTAGTACGCCGGGGACTTATACTGTTTCTCTGGTTGCAACTTCCGGTAATGGTTGTACTGGTAACAAATCAGAGCAGATCAATATATATCCAAATCCTGTTCCAGCTTTCTCAAGCAATGAAGTTTGTCAATCTTCCCAGACAATTTTCAATAATCAATCTGCAATTTCAGCCGGATCAATAAATAGTTATTCATGGAATTTCGGAGATAATCAACAATCAAGTCAATTGAATCCTACTCATACATTCTCCTCTCCGGGAATATTTAATGCTGTAATGACTGCAACATCGGATCATGGTTGTGCTGCGAATGTTTTAAGACAAGTAGTTGTACATCCAAATCCGTCAGCAAATTTCCTGGCAGGAATGCAAGGATGCGGTCCATTGTCTGCTGCTTTCAATGGTAATTCATCTATATCAACAGGAGTCATTGCAGGTACATTATGGAATTTTGGTGATGGTGAAATTTCTACAGATTCAAATCCGAATCATATTTATACTCAAAGCGGAACGTATGATGTTACATATTCAGTCGTTTCAGACTATGGATGTATCGCTTCAAATGTACAACCTAATGTAATCAGGGTATTTCCAAAACCATTAGCCGACTTCGTAGCTGATCCGATGATAACAGATATTTTAATGCCTGTTGTACATTTTCAAAACCAATCTCAGGATTACGTGACGTACCAATGGACATTTGGTGATGGAACATTTACAAATACAGAACTTAATCCTACACATACTTTCAGTGATACAGGAACATATTCTGCCATGTTGGTTACAGTTAATAGTTTTGGATGCAGAGACAGCGTTCTGCGGATTATAGATGTAAGATTACATTCAACATTATTTATTGCCAATTGTTTTACACCGAATGGTGATGGAAATAATGATTTCTTCAGACCTGTTCATACGAACATGGAAGAAATTAAAGTTTGGGTGTATGACCGTTGGGGAAAATTACTTGCATCCTGGAATAAGCTTGATGGCTCTTGGGATGGATATTATCAGGGAAATAAATGTCAGTCTGATACCTATGTCTATAAAATCGATGGTACAGGCATCGATGGTAAACATTCAGAATGGGTAGGACATGTAAGCATTGTATATTAAAAAAAGTGCGTTTGGTTTTTCATGGTGTGTTAGAACCTCCGGCAGAATATTGCCGGAGGTTCTTTGTTTAATAATCATTAGGTAAATTTCCATCCCGGCGGATACACTGAACGTGTGTGTGGTCTCGTTTTTAACAACGATCGCAAATAAGTAAACCGATGCGGAGTGCCGAAAATAGCACGCAATCTTCTGAAGTCTTCAAAGAGTAATCGTTGATGATCATCTTTTGGGAAAAATCCAAAGTAATAAAGGTCGGTTGGATACATTATTTTAATTGTAACAAGACAAGTTAAATGAACAATCGTAAGCATTCAAGTTTAATTGGTTTCTCCTAAATTCATCATGGTAAAAACATTCTTTTGCATGGCTAATATTTAATTTTCTATGGCTGATTTATATTTTGTGATATTAATTATCAATAATCCGCCTTAAATGGACATAATAAAAAAAACGTTGCAATTTTTACTTGCAACGTTTTGAATAACACCTAAACAAAAAAACTATAATCACTTTACTTCAGTATGCAGGAAAAAGTAACGGCCGGTGAAAAATCAAGTTGGAAACAAGAAGACTTGAACAACGACCGTTACTGAAAATTTCCGGTAAAACGTAAAGGGGATTTACAATACCCCGGAAATAAATGCCTGCTATAATTGTTTGTTGATATTTTATATTTATCTAATAGAAGAACGATTTCCCTTCAAAAGTAAGTTCGGCAACCATCCCTGATTCCGTATTTTTGTAAATAGTCGTTTTTGAAAGGTGAATAAGAGTTATTCTTAGGTAAATACTTAAAATATTAATTTAAGATTTATCTTTAAAATTTGTATGTATTTAATTTACAATATGTTAAGAAAATCAATAATAATTCATAATACCAAGCCTATCCTGTAGTTTCGCTATTCATCAATAAATATTCAAATGAAAATTTCATTAACCTTCATTGCTGCAATCTTTAGTATTGTAATAGTAAATGCCCAATCAATCGTTTATCCTAAAACAAAAAAAATAAATCAAAAAGATAATTATTTTGGTACAGAAATCAGGGATCCTTATCGTTGGTTAGAAGATGATAATTCGGAGGAAACCAAACAATGGGTCATCGCCCAAAATAAAGTCACCGAGGATTATATTTCTAAAATACCTTTTCGTACTAAAATAAAAAGTCGTTTGACAACTCTTTGGAATTTTCCAAAAGCATCTTCCCCTTTCAAAGCCGGGTCTAATTATTTTATGTATACCAATAATGGTTTACAAAACCAATTTGTATTGAATATACTTCGTGGAGGAATTCATTCAAAGCCTGAAGTATTTATTGATCCAAACA
>JANLOW010000259.1:0-20885 GCA_031366785.1 Bacteroidota bacterium
AGATAAAGATTCTGATTGTTCGGATCTTTCTGAGTCGCTGCGTTTAAGGCCATAGTAGCTTCTTCATTTTTACCGCCCGCTAATAAAATATTAATCTCTCCTAACATTAGTTCTAAACTGTCAGGATATATTGTTCTGCCCGTTCGTATAGTTTTCAATGCATTGGAGGTATCATTGTCTTGTTTGTAAACATTGGCAAGACTTAAATAAATCTTATCATCAGGATATTTCATTCCAATTAACTGAGAAAAATATAATTTCGTTTTTTCTTTATTGCCTGCACGTTCTGCTGAATATGCACTGTTCAATATAACAGATGTATCACCAGGAGTCATTTTCTGAACGGTTTCAAATTCTGAAAGTGCTTTAGCAAAATCTTTTTCTTTAAAAGCATTGACTCCATTTTCGAAAAACTTATTTGCTAAAAAAGGAATTCTCACAAGCTTGATTTCTTCTACCCATTCATTTTTAGGATCTTTTTCATTTGCCTTTTGAAAAGATTCGAATGCTGTTAAAAGGCAATTATCACATAACTGTCCATACTTTTCATTCTTATAAAGTGCCTGATAAATTAATCCCCGATAATACCATGTCTTGGCCATTCCTGCACTTTGTTCATTTAATATGGCCTCATCGATGGCTTCTTTAGCTTTATCGTATTGCTGATAAGGTTCCTTAAAAAAATTATAAGCCGTTTGAATTTTTGCTTTTTGTCCGGATGCATAAAACACAGTAAAACAAGTTAATAACAAAAACAAGCTATTTTTTTTCATATTCCTATATTGCTAATTATTATGTTAAATCAGATGTTGTATTATCTACATCACTTACATCAGGATCGGTTGAATCATTCGGCTTTATTATATCAGGATTCACTGGATCCGGAACCGGAAGAACTACTTTTTCTTCATCATCAACTTCAACTTTTGCTACAGAAGCAATTTCATCATCGTCATCCAGACGAATCAGTCTTACTCCTTGTGTAGCACGTCCCATAACACGAAGTTCTTCCACTTTCATTCGAATGGTGACGCCGGATTTATTAATTATCATCAGATCATCGTCGTCCTGCACCACTTTTACAGCAATAAGGTTGCCGGTTTTTTCGGTTACATTAATTGTTTTAACTCCCTTTGCTCCTCTGTTTGTCTTTCTGTATTCTTCAACTTCAGATCGCTTTCCGTAACCTTTTTCTGAAACGACTAACAATGAATCTTTCAAAGGATCATTAACGCAAACCATGCCAATTACTTCATCATCGGCGCCATCAAGAGTAACTCCTTTTACACCAATAGAATTTCTACCAACCGGTCTTACTGTCTCTTCATTGAAACGAACAAGTTTTCCTTTTTTAGTAGCAAGCATGATTTCGTTTTTGCCATTGGTTAATCGGGCTTCGAGTAAACTATCCTGATCTTCAATATTAATAGCATTTATACCTGAAAGACGCGGACGCGAATAAGCTTCGAGTGCTGTTTTTTTGATTGTGCCATTTCGGGTAGCCATTATAATGAAGTTGCTGGAAATATACTCTTCGTTCTCCAAATCCTTTACATTGATAAATGCTTTGACTTTATCATCAGGAGAAAGGCTTATTAAATTTTGAATGGCTCTTCCTTTTGATGTTTTATTTCCTTCAGGAATATTATAAACTTTTAACCAATAGCATCTGCCTTTTTCTGTGAAGAATAACATGTGATTATGATTTGTGGCTACATAAATATGTTCTACAAAATCAGCTTCACGTGTTGAGCTGCCCTTCGCTCCTCTTCCACCTCTTCCCTGTGTACGATATTCTGAAAGTGCAGTACGCTTAATATATCCAAGATGAGAAATCGTAATTACTACTTCTTCGTCAGCGATCATATCTTCCATAGAAATATCATCACCCGAATAAACTACTTCTGTTCTTCTTTCATCACCGAATTTTGTACGGATATCATTTAATTCGTCTTTAATAATATCCATTCGTAATTCTTCATTGGAAAGAATATCCCGATAATATTCGATGAGTTTCATCAGCTCATTATATTCATCACGAATTTTATCTCTCTCTAGTCCCGTCAATCGTTGCAATCTCATTTCGAGTATTGCTTTTGACTGTAATTCGGAAAGCTGGAATTGTTGCATTAATCCGTCTTGCGCAATTTGCGGAGTTTGAGAGGCGCGAATAAGTGCGATCACTTCATCCAAGTGATCTAAAGCGATAAGTAGTCCTTCAAGAATATGCGCTCTTTTTTCTGCTTCGGAAAGTTCATATTGTGTTCTGCGAACAACGACTTCATGACGATGATTGACAAAATGCACGATTAAATCCTTCAGATTTAATGTCATTGGCCTGCCATGAACGAGAGCAACATTATTAATACTGAATGAGGATTGAAGTGATGTGAATTTATAAAGATTGTTGAGAACAACATTTGAAATTGCATCTCTGCGTAATTCATAAACAATACGAATTCCGTCACGATCACTTTCATCGCGGATATCGGAAATTCCTTCAATCTTTTTTTCATTTACGAGATCAGCAGTACGCTTTATCATCTCGGCTTTATTTACCTGATAAGGAACTTCAGTAACAACGATGCGATCTTTACCTGCAGCAGTTGTTTCTATTGTAGCTCTGGCTCGCATAACCACGCGTCCGCGACCTGTCATGAATGCTTCTTTTACTCCGGCATAACCATAAATAATTCCTGCAGTTGGAAAATCAGGAGCTTTAACAAATTTCATTAGCTCCTCGATGGTAATTTCTTTATTATTAATATAAGCAATAGTACCATCAATGACTTCCGTTAAATTATGAGGAGCCATATTGGTGGCCATACCTACAGCAATTCCTGAAGCACCATTGATAAGAAGGTTCGGAACTTTTGATGGAAGAACGGTTGGTTCTTTAAGACTATCATCAAAGTTGAGAGTGAAATCAACTGTATTCTTTTCGATATCAGCCAACATTTCCTCTGCAATCTTTTTAAAACGAACTTCTGTGTAACGCATTGCGGCAGGACTATCGCCATCCATAGATCCGAAATTTCCTTGTCCATCGATTAATGGATAACGAAGGCTCCATACCTGTGCCATACGAACCATAGCATCATAAACAGAGCTGTCACCGTGAGGGTGATATTTACCTAAAACTTCACCGACAATACGGGCAGATTTTTTATAAGGCTTTGTACTTGACAAGCCTAAGTCGAGCATACCAAAAAGAACTCTTCGGTGAACGGGCTTTAATCCGTCTCTTACATCAGGTAATGCTCTTGAAACGATAACAGACATCGAATAATCGATGTAGGCTGTTTTCATTTCCTCTTCAATGTTAATTGGAATAATTTTCTCTCCTTCGGCCATTTCTTAATTTATAATTTCTTAATATTTAATACATAATTATACCTGTTATTGATCATTAATTCAATAACAAAGTTGATTATTATAAGGAATTAAGCTAATTTGTACTAGCCTTTGACACCCCTTAAAAAGATGCCCGAATTTACAAAAAATAACCCAAACCAAAAGCCTGATTAACAAACAGATTTTTGTTGAAAAGTACACCTGTCCGATTGACAGTATATTGTCATTTGCATGTTAATTGCACCTCGCATGAAAACAAATAATTAATTTTGTTGATATCTTACAAAACAGGCATCGAACCTAATAAATTAGCAATCGTAATACCATAAAATAAAAACTTAGTATGGAAGCAAAATTTTCTCCCCGCGTCAAAGACGTTATAACCTTCAGCCGTGAAGAAGCATTACGCCTTGGACACGATTATATAGGAACAGAACATCTGCTGCTTGGACTAATTCGTGAAGGCGAAGGAATGGCCATAAAAATGTTGAAGTCGCTCGGTATTAATCTGGGTGAACTTAGAAAATCTATCGAAAATTCTGTCAGAGGAAGTTCATCTTCAATGAGTAACTTAAGTAATATTCCATTAACCAAGCAAGCTGAGAAGGCTTTAAAAATCACTTATCTGGAAGCAAAAGTTTTCAAAAGTGAAGTTATTGGAACAGAGCATTTACTTTTGTCTATATTAAAAGACGAAGATAATATTGCCACACAAATACTCAATCAGTATGGAATCAATTACGATATAGTTAAAGAAGAATTAGATGTGATGAAATCAAATTTCAAATCTGAAGCCCCTCAGAACCCTGCTGATGATGATCCATATGCAAAGGATGATGAAGGTACAGGTGGCGGTGTTACAGGTAAAAAGAGTTCAGATTCTAAGTCAAAAACACCTGTTCTTGATAATTTTGGACGTGATCTTACAAAAGCTGCTGAGGATGGGCGTCTTGATCCTATTGTTGGCCGTGAAAAGGAAATAGAAAGAGTATCACAAATATTATCACGTCGTAAAAAAAATAATCCGATACTTATAGGTGAACCAGGTGTAGGAAAATCTGCAATTGCAGAAGGACTTGCACTTCGCATTGTGCAACGAAAAGTTTCCAGAGTACTTTTTAATAAACGAATCGTTACTCTTGATCTTGCTTCATTAGTTGCAGGAACAAAATACAGAGGACAGTTTGAGGAGCGGATGAAAGCAGTAATGAATGAATTAGAAAAATCACCGGATGTAATTTTATTCATCGATGAAATACATACAATCATTGGAGCCGGCGGTGCTTCAGGTTCTTTGGATGCTTCGAATATGTTTAAACCAGCACTTGCCAGAGGAGAAATACAATGTATTGGAGCAACTACATTGGATGAATACCGTCAGTATATTGAAAAAGATGGTGCTTTAGACCGTCGTTTTCAAAGAGTACTTATTGAACCGGCGTCTATTGATGAATCTCTTGAAATATTAAATAACATTAAAGAGAGATATGAAGAACATCACAATGTAAATTATACTCCTGAAGCTATTAAAGCTTGTGTTAAACTTACTGCAAGATATATAACGGATCGTTTTCTTCCGGACAAAGCTATTGACGCCCTTGATGAATCGGGTTCCCGCGTTCATATTACGAATATTCATGTACCTAAAAATATTTTAGAACTTGAAAATAAGGTACAGGATATAAAAAACGAAAAGAACCGAGTTGTTCGTAGTCAGAAATACGAAGAAGCTGCGAAGTTGCGTGATAGTGAAAAACAATTGCTGGAACAACTTGATGTTGCAAAACGTCAATGGGAAGAAGAGACAAAGACTCACCGATATACTGTTACTGAAAATGATGTCGCTGAAGTTGTTGCCATGATGACAGGCATTCCTGTTACGCGTGTAGCACAAACAGAAAGTATCAGACTTGTAAAAATGTCCGGGGAGCTGAAAGGCAAAGTCATCGGTCAGGATGAAGCAATTGCTAAAATAGTTAAAGCCATTCAAAGAAACAGAGCCGGATTGAAAGATCCGAATAAGCCAATTGGATCATTTATTTTCCTGGGGCCTACCGGTGTAGGTAAAACGGAACTTGCTAAAGTTATTGCGCGATACCTTTTCGATTCTGAAGATGCTTTAATTCGTATCGACATGAGTGAATACATGGAGAAATTTGCAGTTTCACGTTTGATCGGAGCGCCTCCGGGGTATGTTGGTTATGAAGAAGGCGGTCAACTTACTGAAAAAGTAAGACGTAAACCTTATTCAGTAGTATTACTTGATGAAATTGAAAAGGCGCATCCTGATATTTTTAATCTTCTGCTTCAGGTTCTTGATGAAGGGGTATTAACGGATAGTCTTGGCCGCAAGGTTGATTTCAAGAATACCATTATGATTATGACATCTAACATTGGTTCCAGACAGTTAAAAGACTTTGGACAAGGTGTAGGTTTTCAGACCAATGCCAAATTAACAGGTGCTGATGATCATACGCGTGGCGTAATTGAGAATGCTTTAAAGAAAGCCTTTGCTCCTGAATTCCTTAACAGAATTGATGATGTAGTAATGTTCAATTCACTTGATAAAGAACATATACATAAAATTATCGATGTTGAATTGGTTCATTTATATAAGCGATTGTTTGAACTTGGGTATAAGATTGAATTATCAACCGAAGCAAAAGATTTCATTGCAGAAAAAGGATTTGATGTCAATTATGGAGCAAGACCACTTAAACGAGCCATTCAAAAGTATCTGGAAGATCCTCTTGCAGAAGAGATAATTAAAGCCGAGCTCGGTGAGGGTGATACAATTGTTGTTGATTTCGAAAAAGAGACATCTACATTAAAGATCTCTGTAGTAAAAGCGAATATTCCTTTACCACCGCCTCCTACTCCTCCGGCTGCAAAAACCGGAACATCTAGAAAAAAGAAAGAAGAATAAAAATCATAAAAAAAGCGGGAAAATTTCCCGCTTTTTTAATTTAATTTACGGCGGTTGAGCCTGAGAAGAAAAAATGATAGATGATCTCGCTTACTACATACTCTACATTTTTAGTTCTCCGATTGGGTTCCTACGATGGTTAATATTTAGAAAAAAGAGCTTGAAAAAATACATGGTAGAAGATGCAAATTATAATATTACAGCCTTCGCAATAATAACAGCTGTTGTAATTTCAACTGTGCTTATTTATAGGGTCTATAAGTAATGTGTATTTGTCCCAACTCGTTAATCATTGCCTTAATTTATTTCAAATTTTTAATCTGAAAATTTTTCCATTACATCGCTGCTGATTCCTGTGGTAGAATAGCCACCATCATGATAAAGATTTTGCATGGTTACCATCTTAGTCAAGTCTGAAAATAAAGTTACGCAATAATCGGCACAAGCATCAGCACTTGCATTTCCTAAAGGAGAAATCCTATCCGCAAAATTGAAAAAATTATCGAATCCTTTTATACCTGTTCCGGCTGTCGTTTTAGTCGGAGACTGAGAAACTGTATTTACACGTACATTTCTTAATTTGCCATAATGATATCCAAAACTGCGTGCAATTGATTCAAGCATAGCTTTAATGTCTGCCATGTCGGTGTAGAATGGATATGTTCTTTGGGCTGCTATGTAGGTTAAAGCAACCACGCTGCCCCAATCATTGATTACATCCAATTTCATGGCGACGCTAAGCATTTTATGTAGTGACATAGCGGAGACATCAATTCCTTTATTGAAATAATCATAATTACTTTCTACATACGATATGTTTTTACGGATATTCACAGACATTCCAATCGAATGTAAAATAAAATCTATTTTACCCCCAAGTTTTTGAACGGATTGATTGTACAGATTGGTGATTTCCTCAACGGAAGTTGCATCGGCAGGAATTATTTCCGAATTGGTTTCTTCAGCCAGTTTTTTAATTTCTCCCATGCGCATTGCTATTGGAGCATTGGTGAGAATAATAGTTGCACCTTCCTGATGACATCGTTGGGCAACCTTCCAGGCTATAGAGTTTGCATCAAGAGCACCGGAGATAATTCCTTTTTTTCCTTTTAGAAGATTATATGACATAATATAAAAATTTAGACAAATATAGCAGAAGGCATATCAATATCGATACTTAGGATTTTTTTCATTGAATTTTTATTTATTATTCAAAATTCGAAACTGGAAATTAGGCAGTTAACCTTATTTTAATGTTTTTATTTATTTTTCTATTTGGTAAAAAAGTATAAAAAATTGAGTTTAGTTTTTTAAAGAACGATTATATACTTAAAAGTTCTTTAGCATTTTCCATAGCAACAGCAGTTGGTTTGTCGCCACTTAACATCCGGGCTACTTCTACAACTCTTTCGTCGTGGGAAAGTTTTTTAACTTTTGTAAATGTTTTTTTTCCGGTCACTTCTTTATAAACAAAAAAATGATCCTCTCCCCTACTTGCAATCTGTGGTAAATGTGTTATGGAGATAAGCTGATGTGAGGCGGAAAGTTCTTGCATAACTTTTCCAATTTTAAATGCAGTTTCGCCGCTAACACCCGTATCTATTTCATCAAAAACAATCGTTGGCAATTCAATTAGTTTGGCAACACTTGCTTTCAGACAAAGCATTAAACGGCTAAGTTCGCCTCCGGAAGCAACTTTGCTTATATCAGAAAATGGAATACCCTTATTTGCCGAAAATAAAAACTTCACTTTATCTTTTCCATTTATATTAATTTCATCGCTGTTTAATACGAGTAATTCAATTTTAAGAACAGCATCTGGCATTCCTAATTCAGCTAATAGTTTTTTTATTTTTGATTCAATGGATGGAATCGACTTTATTCTATTTGCTGATATTTTCTCAGCAACAATATTTACATTTTGAAAAAGCAGTTCTGTTTCTTTAACCGTTTTTTCTATTTGTTCTTCGAGAGAACTAAATGATAGAAGTTTATTATTAATTGATTCCCTTAATTGTATTAGCTCTTCAACGGTATCAAGCTTGTGTTTTTGTTGTAGTTTATAAATTAATGATAATCTGTCATTGATAATCTCTAACTTTTTAGGGTCAGGATTAATAGTTTCTGAAATCTGGTTGATTTCGTATTCAATGTCTTTTAATTCAATTTGAACTGCTTTAAGTCTATTAACCGAATCTTCTAATCCGGTTGCGTATTTTCCAAGTCCGGCAACGGTATTTGTTATAACATTCAATTTAGAGAGTAAATTATTTTCTGATCCGCTTATCTCATTGGAGAAATGGTCGATTCCTGATTTTATTTCTTCGGCATGGCTTAATGCAGAAATATCTTCTTCCAATTTGTTTTGTTCACCGGTTTGAAGTTTTGCATCTTCCAATTCTTTGAATTGAAATTGAAGATAATCCTGATCCGTTCTTTGCTTTTTTTCATCTTCGAATAATCGATTTAATTCTTGTTTAAGTGAACGATATTGTTTGAAGAGCAAACTGTAATCAGAGAGTAATTTTGAATGGGAAGCAAATGCATCAACGACTGAACGTTGAAAATCAGATTGGTTTAAAAGCAGCGTTTCGTGTTGAGAATGAACATCGACAAGAATGTTTCCCAATTCGCGAAGTAGTGCAAGATTAACAGGAGTATCGTTAATGAATGATCTCGATTTACCATCTTTATTAATTTCTCTATGGATAATTAATTCATCTTCGGCATCCAGTTCAGAAACTTCCAGGAATGTTTTTACATTTTTAGATACAAGAAATTCTCCTTCGATCACACATTTCTTTGTTTTGTCAAGCAGAGAAGACGAATCCGCTCTATCACCAAGGAGTAAACCTAATGCACCCATCAAAACAGATTTACCTGCACCTGTTTCACCGGTAATAATGTTTAATCCCTGGCCGAATTGCAATTGAAGGTGGTCGATTAATGCATAATTCTGTACTGTCAGTTTTTTAAGCATGGTGTGAAGATATAAAAGAGTGGCCAAATAGAATTCGCATAAAATAAAAAAGGTTTATGTAAGCGGATTAATTTACTTTTTCCATTCAATTAATTTCGGGATTGTGACATGAAGAATTTTATAAAACATGGATTTTATAATTTCAATAAAATGTATTTGATTATTCTGTGAATTCTAAAATTTAGATGAAAATATTCAATGTTGTTGAGTAAAAATCGTTTGATGATTTACAGATATTATGGTTAAAAAAGTCTTTTTAACTTATTGAAAACGTTGTTCATATCTTTTGAACTGCATCAGACGTGACATTTGAGAGGTGTTTATCTTTAAAACCATTAATAATAAGGTAATACATGGCAAATAAGCTTAAGAGCGAGACAGAAGAAGTTGTAAAAGAAAAGAAAGAACGTACAAAAAAAGGAAAATTAACCTTTACTGATCGCATCGTAGCCTTTCGGGTATTTTTGAATGATGAAAGAACACATAAAGTCGCAGGACTAGTGATTATATTGATTTCTTTTTTTATGACCGTCTCTTTTGTTTCTAATTTGTTTTTTTGGAAAACAGATCAGGCAATAGCAGGGGCAGATTCTTTATGGCAGCTTTTAGCTAGAGGCGATGTTAAAGTAGAAAACTGGCTCGGCAAATTTGGAGCAATTACCGGTTTGCGATTTCAGAACCAATGGTTTGGAATTTGTGCTTTTCTTTTCCCTTTCATTTTATTGCTTTATGGTGTACACATACTCTGGGAGATTACGTTGTTTCCATTTGGAAAAACACTTCGATATTCATTGTTTACGATGGTATGGTTATCAACTTTTTTAGGTTATATTTTTCATAATTCATCTTCACTTCTTGTATTGGCCGGTGGTTACGGTTACAGGATGAGTCAAACCTTAAATTCATTTGTTGGATTTATAGGTACAGGTGCCCTTCTGGTATTTTCTTTTACCGGATTTCTTGTTATAGCTTTTAACATTCCTTTAAAACGAAAAAATGAAAATCAAGAAGGATCCGTTTCAGAAGAGGTAGAAAAAATATCTCCTAATGTTGAAGAAGTTAAAATAAATGCATTGAAAAATGATGTTCAAAATACGGTTGAACTTTTAATGGGAGAAGAAGAGAAAAAAGAGGATGATGATGAAGGTGAATTTATAAATCTTGATGAAGAAGATGCTGTTGAAAAAGAGGAAGAAGAAGAATTAGCCGACCAGGGTGAGTTGATTATTGAACCTTTAAAACCAGCAATTGTTACCGTTGACGGAGAAGTACCAATGGAGGTAGAAGCCATAGTAAATGAAGAAATGATCCTTGAAGGTTCCGAAGAATTGATTCACGCTCAGGGTGATTATGATCCGACGCTTGACCTACCCTCTTATAAATATCCAACATTGGATCTATTGGAAAATTACGGTGATAAAAAGATTGAAGTTAACAAAGAAGAACTGGAGGCAAATAAAAACCGAATCGTTGAAACGCTCAGTCATTATAATATTTTAATAGAAAAAATTAAAGCGACCATTGGGCCAACCGTAACATTATTTGAAATTGTTCCTCAGGCTGGGGTTCGTATTTCTAAGATTAAAAATCTCGAAGATGATATTGCTTTAAGTTTAGCCGCACTTGGAATCAGAATCATTGCACCTATTCCAGGAAAAGGTACGATCGGTATTGAAGTCCCCAATCTGAAGCCGGAAGTGGTCCCGATGAAGAGTGTTCTTGGCTCTGAAAAATTTGTAAATAATGAATATGAATTGCCGATAGGATTGGGAAAGACAATTAGCAATGAAGTTTTTGTTGCCGACCTTACCAGGATGCCTCATCTTTTAATGGCGGGTGCGACGGGTCAGGGAAAATCGGTTGGATTAAATGCAATACTTGTGTCCCTGCTCTATCGCAAGCATCCTTCACAAGTAAAATTTATTCTTGTAGATCCTAAAAAAGTTGAGTTGACGCTTTTTAAAACAATCGAAAGACATTTTCTCGCCAAGCTTCCGGGAGAAGCAGATGCAATTATAACAGACACTAAAAAAGTTATTGCCACGCTTAATTCACTTTGTATGGAAATGGATCAGCGTTATGAATTATTAAAAAATGCTCAGGTTAGAAATATTAAAGAGTACAATACCAAATTTATTGCACGTAAATTAAATCCTAACAACGGACATAAATTTCTTCCTTATATAGTTCTTGTAGTTGATGAGTTTGCTGACCTAATTATGACAGCCGGAAAAGAAATTGAAATGCCAATTGCACGATTGGCGCAACTTGCCCGTGCTATTGGAATTCATCTCATCATTGCAACACAAAGACCATCGGTAAATATTATAACAGGTACCATTAAGGCAAACTTCCCTGCGAGAATAGCATTCAGAGTTACTTCTAAAATTGATTCACGTACTATTTTAGATACCGGAGGAGCGGATCAGTTAATAGGCCGAGGTGATATGCTTTTCTCAACGGGTGCAGACCTGATTCGATTGCAATGTGCTTTTGTTGATACGCCTGAAGTTGATAAAATTACAGAGTTTATTGGTTCACAAAGGGGCTATTCGGATGCTCATTTATTACCTGAATATTTAGATGAAAGTGGTGAAGGAAGCAGGGATTTTAATATGGATGACAGGGATCCACTTTTTGAAGAAGCGGCACAATTAATTGTTCAGCATCAGCAGGGATCAGCATCTTTGTTACAAAGAAGATTGAAATTAGGCTATAACCGTGCAGGACGGATAATTGATCAATTGGAAGCTGCAAAGATTATAGGCCCATTTGAAGGTAGTAAAGCACGCGAAGTTCTTATTAAAGATCCAATGAGCTTAGAACAAATTCTGAATGGGATGAGACATAGGGAAAATTAATATTTATCAGTAATTCCCCAACTTATTAATTTTTTGATTTTCTTAAATTATTTGGAAAAACAACTTATAATATAAAAAGATGGAATGTTTTTTGATTGTGACCTTAAACAACTAATTTTACCCAAAATTGTTTAATATACTAATGAAAGCAAGGATCATAATAATTTTATTTTTGTTTACTGCATTACCAGTATTCTCTCAATCCGATAAAACGGCTCAAGACATTTTATCGGGTTTAAGTTCAAAATATAAATCACTTAAATCTATAAAAGCTAACTTTACTATTGTAATTGAAAATAACGATAAATCGAAACAGGAACAAATTGGAATCTTATCACTTAAAGAATCCAAATACAACCTACAAATAGCAGGTCAGGATATTATTAGTGATGGAAAAACACGTTGGACCTATGTAAAAGATGCAAATGAAATCCAGATTGATAATCAGAAAAAAGACGAAAACGCAATAACGCCGTCTAATATTTTCACTATTTATGAGAAGGGTTGGCTTTCTAAATATCTTGGAGAAAAAAAAATAAAGAATATAACTTATCAAAATATTGAACTAGTTCCTTTAGATGCAAAAACAAAAAACGTATTTAAAGTTAAATTAGTTATTGATAAAGTCCAAAAAATGATTACTTCTGCGATAATTTACGATAAAAATGGCTCGATTCAGACTATTACTGTATCCAAGTTTACCCCAAATGGCGCCAATGATGAGTCTATTTATATTTTCAACAGAGCCAAGTACCCTGGTTCAGAGGTTGTTGACCTTCGTTAATAATTAAAATAAATTTAAAAATTTTTCAATATTTAGTTTTTACTATAGATTATCTTGTATATTTTAGCCACTGATTTAAAACTTATACAAATGAAAAAAATATACCTTATATTATTAATTTGCTTTCCACTTACAATATTGGCTCAAAGCATAACTCAAAGTGATCTTCCAACAGCTGGTACCGCATATATTCTTGGTACAGATTCAGCTTTTTCCGGTTTAATACCTACTCAGGGTGTTGGTGTGACATGGGATTATTCATCTCTAATTAATAAAGTTTCCGATACAACTGCATTTATTGGAGCATCAGGAACACCTTATTCTTCAACTTTTTCAATCTCTAATCTTGCTAGCCATAATTTATCTGATGATAGTTATACTTATTTTACTAATAATTCAGATGGTTTTTATATTGATGGATCAGGTGTACAAGGCTCAACTTTTTCTTTTACCCCCCCAGCTTTATTTGCTCCTGTACCTTTTAGTTATGGTGATATAAGAAATAATATTGCCAGAACTCAAATAGACACTACTATAGTTGATTCGACCGGATCAACTAATATAAGATTTGTTTTACGGTACAATTCTATATTCAAAGCTGATGGAACTGGAACCTTAATTATTCCTTCAGGAACATATCAAAACGTTTTAAAAATTAAAGTTACAGAGACAAGATATGATTCAGTCTATTATGACATCGGCGGAGGTGTTTATATTCCATTACCGGGTTTTTCAAGCTCTACGTTATCATTCCATCATCTATTTTTTTCATCAGGATTGCAAGTAAACTATTTAATGAATATAGATGCTGACGCAGTGGGAAATCCAATTAGTTCCGAATTTCTTGTTGCATCCACTTTAAAAGTTCCTACAATTAGCGAGAATAAGAAAGTTCTTACCTATCCTAATCCTGCAATCAATGTTTTAAATTTCAATATTTTTGACAATAATACAAGTATTGTAATTTTTGATAATAATGGCAAGGAAGTTCTGAAATCAAACCAAATTGCAAATAATCATTTTAATGTTGAGGCTTTGAAGAATGGAATTTATCACTATGAAATAAATCAAAACGACAAAATTCAAAAAGGAAGTTTTGTGATTCAACATTAATTACAAGTTTCTCGATATAAAAAAAGGAAGTCAAAATGGCTTCCTTTTTTTTATATTTTAAGTAATGAGATTTTTTTGAAGTATTTTCTATTTTTTTTAAAAAATTCATTCCCGTAAAAGGAACTTTATCTAAAGATAAAAAAAGTATTATTTAATTTTTATTTATACCATAAAGCAGGTCGGCTTCAAAACTTTTTTCAGTAACATCAAGTTTATCAGCACTTGCTTTTGAAATTTTTATTACAAAACCTTTATTCTCTTGGGTATCGGGAAGAGTTCCTGTAATTTTTACAAAAATCTTTTTGGAATTGGATGTATTTAAAACTCTTATTACTGTTCCGATGGGTGCAGTGCGATGTAAAGCATAATATTTTTCAATATTAGAGTTTTCTTCAACCATATAAGATGCTAAGCCATTTTCATTCACCTCATACCTCCCATTTGCAAAAACTATTTTCTCGTCATCAGTTTTATTAATATCAGATTGCTTTTGTTCGAACTTAATTATGTCATTATTGTTCTTTAAATTTTTACCAGAACTAATTTCTTCTTTTTCATGTGAACTATTTTCGGCAATGGATTTTGTTAAGTCCTGAGGATTTACTTCACTGGTTTTCGAAGAGTTTGTTGTTACTGAGGCAACATTTTCTTTTCTAAGATTATCTTTTATTTCATGTTTAGAATTATTATATTCAGTTGCTATATCTTTAGAAACAATTAATTTTTGTCCAACACTGATTGTATTTGAAACGAGGTTATTCCATTTTTTTATTTGTTCGACTGATTTTCCATACATCATGGAAATACTAAAAAGTGTCTGAGATTGAAGCACAATATGAAATTTCATTTCATCTATTGCAGGGGATGATATTTTTTGGGAATTTTCAATTACAGGATTTGAAGTCTGGAAATTATTTACTGGAATAAGAATTTTGCAGCCTAAACTGAGTTGGTCACCAATTTGTTTATTGGCAGAACGAAGTTCGGTATAAGGGATTTCATATTTTCTTGCAATGCCATACCAACCATCACCTTTCACAACATGGTAAACCTGATATTGTTTTCCATCGATGCTTTTTATTTCAGAGGATGTTAATTGCATTTTTGAAGAAGTATCAAAATAATCTTTGCCGTTGATAATTTTCACATCCTGATTGGCATTTTGATCTGCGAAACATAATGTTCCTGCAAGGAAAAAAACGGTAAAAAGTAGATTTTTCATAGCATATTTTTATTAAATACTATGTTTTATACGTTGAATCAGTTCAAAACAGTTTCTTCCTTATTGAAATTACCATCAAGCCTAGAAATGTAAGAAATCCATTTAAAATGAGTAATTCGAAGCCGAATTTATAGCCATTAAGCCACCGAATAGAGTGTTCATTAACAAAGTAGCAGATAAACGGAGAAAGTATGCAAACTACCGGTACCCATCGATCATGAAGACTTCTGCTTGTAATTAATCCAAATGAAAACAATCCCAGCAAGGGACCATAGGTATACCCTGCAATAGTAAATAATTTACTTATAACAGCTTCATCATTTATTATTCTGAAAATGACAATAAGCAGCAATAACAGCAAGGCAAAACAAATATGAACGGTATACCTCACATTTCTTTGTTTTTTTTCGGGCCAGTTCTTTTTTTTCAGTCCTAGAAAATCAATACAAAACGAAGATGTAAGAGCGGTAAGAGCACCATCGGCACTTGGATAGGCAGCTGAGATCAATCCAATAATAAAAAAAATACCAGCGGCAATACCGAGATAATTTAAAGCTATTAACGGAAACAGATTATCTTCTTTACCTGGAGGTGGAATTGCTATTCCTTTTGTATTAGCAAATTGATATAATAAAGCTCCAAGGAAAAGAAAAAGCAGATTTATAAAGACTAAAACAATGCTAAAAATATACATGTTTTTCTGAGAATCTTTCAGTGTCTTAACACTGATATTTTTTTGCATCATTTCCTGATCCAGACCGGTCATTGCAATGGCAATAAAAATTCCACCAAAGAAATGCTTCATATAAAATGACTTCGCACGCCAGTCATTATTCACCATCTGAGTGTAGCCTTCATCAGTAATTTTACTTATGATGCTGCTTAAAGACAAACCTGTTTCTTTAAAAATTAAAACAACGGATAAAATTACTGCCAATAACATAAAAGTAGTTTGAAGCGTATCTGTCCAGACAATAGTTTTTACACCACCCTTATAAGTATAAAGAAGAATAAGAAAAATAAAAGTAGCAACTGTAACCCAAAACGGTATACCCCAGCTTTCAAAAACAAATGTTTGTAAAACATTTACAACTATAAATAGCCGGAAAGAAGCACCAATTGCTCTGGATAAAATAAAATAGAAAGCACCGGTCTTATAACTCCAGAATCCCAACCTGCTTTCCAGGTAAGAATAAATGGATGTAAGATTCATTTTGTAATATGTAGGAAGCAGAACATTTGCTATGACAGTGTAACCAATCAGGTAACCGAAAACAACCATCATATAAGTAAAATGTGATGGACCTACGAGTCCGGGTACAGACATAAAAGTTACTCCAGACAAGGAAGCGCCGATCATTCCATATGCTACGAGGTACCATTTGGAAGATTTATTACCGATAAAGTAAGATTCATTGTCGGCATTTCTGCTAGTACGCCAAACGACATAAAACAAAAGAACAGAATAAGCAGAAACGCATAAAAGAATAAGCGATGGGGACATGAAAGAGTTTGTGTATAAGAATCGAAGTAAGTAATTTAGCCCCAATAGAGTTTATGTATCAATCCTATTTTATTAACAAAACCTTATGAGTAGTTTTTCATCGAAAATACTTGACGAAGCTGTCCTTGAATTCAGTCGTTTGCCGGGAATTGGTAAGCGTTCGGCATTAAGACTTGTGCTTCATTTATTAAAAACGCCCCAGGAGGATGTAAAGCGGCTTGGCCTTTCCATTCAGAGACTTCGTGAAGAAATCAGATATTGTAAAGTATGTAATAATATATCAGACACAGAATTATGTGGAATTTGTTCTGACCCCAGAAGGGATGAATCAGTAATTTGTGTTGTTGAAGACATTCGCGATATTATTGCCATTGAAAATACAAATCAATTTAATGGAAGATACCATGTACTAGGGGGAATAATTTCTCCTATGGATGGTATTGGACCGGGGAACCTTAATATATCAACTTTAATAGAACGATTGAGTCATCCGGAGGTAAAAGAAATTATAATGGCCTTAAGTGCTACCATGGAAGGTGATACAACTGCGTTCTTTATTTATAAAAAAATTCATCAATCCGGATTTATTGGGTTTCGCTTCTCGACAATAGCCAGGGGAGTTTCAATTGGAGATGAACTTGAATACGCTGATGAGGTAACGCTTGGAAGATCGATATTGAATCGTGTTCCTTATGAGAATTCGATGTTAAGATAATCTGTTAATTTATTGGTTATTTGTTCACTTTTACGGGTGTAAAAAAAATCAGGCATTGCATTTTTTAATCAAATAAAAATGTCATTTTTAAGCTTTGATAAATAATCTAATTACATAATCTATTAGTGTTAATTCTGTAAAACAATTTCCACAAAAAATGAAATCGACTAGGTTATTAATTAATGAAACAACTAATTTTTCTCGGTGAAACTATCAGTAATCATTGTCAATTACAATGTAAAATACTTTCTTGAGCAGTGTCTGCATTCTGTTCAGAAGGCATGTAAAAATCTTGATTTTGAAATTTGGGTAGTTGACAATAATTCTGTTGATGGATCTGTAGAAATGGTCCAACAGAAATTTCCGGATATTAAAATAATTTCCAACAATAATAATAATGGTTTTTCAAAGGCGAATAATCAGGCTATTGTGAAATCTTCCGGAGAGTATATTTTACTTCTCAATCCGGATACAGTTGTAGAGGAAGATACCTTTTCGAAAATAATCGAATTTATGGACAGTCATCCGGAAGCCGGAGCTTTAGGTGTAAAGATGATTGATGGCAGTGGAAGATTTTTACCGGAATCCAAACGCGGGCTTCCAACTTACGATGTTGCATTTTATAAAATATTTGGATTATCTACACTTTTTCCGAAATCAAAAACTTTTGGTAAATACCATCTCGGATTTTTGGATGAAAATAAAACAAATGAAGTTGACATACTTGCGGGTGCTTTTATGTTTCTGAGACACGCGGTTCTTGAAAAAAGCGGTTTATTGGACGAAGATTTTTTTATGTATGGAGAAGACATTGATCTTTCCTACCGTATTCAGAAATCCGGTTTCAAAAATTATTATTTTCCAGAAACACGAATCATTCACTATAAAGGAGAGAGCACCAAAAGAAGCAGTATTAATTATGTATTTGTTTTTTATAATGCAATGATCATTTTTGCGAAAAAACATTTTTCAAAATCGAATGCTTCATTATTTTCATTCTTTATTCGTATAGCAATATATCTGCGTGCTTTTACCGCACTATTTTCAAGGTTTATGCAAATTGCATTTTTGCCGATTCTGGATTTGATTTTAGTGTATGCAGGTATTTATATAATGAAAAATTATTGGAGCAGTAACTTCTCCATTCACTATCCTGAAGCTTTCCTGCTTGTCGCCGTTCCTCTTTATTGTTTAATATGGGTTGTAACAATATTTTTTAGCGGAGGTTATGATTTGCCTATAAAGCCTTCAAGGATAGTTAGGGGAATATTTACCGGTACTGTTTTTATTTTAATCATTTATGCGCTTTTACCGGAAGAACTTCGGTTTTCCCGGGCATTAATTCTTTTGGGAGCTTTTTGGGCCAGTGCAATTATTATTACATCAAGGCTTATAATTAATTTATTTTCAAAAAAATTCACTCTTGCTGAAGAGACTAAAAAGAAATTAATAATAGTAGGAAATGATGAAGAAGGAAACAGGATTCTTTCATTATTAAAACTTTCTGAAACAATGCATCACTTTATTGGATTTGTTAAACCTTCTTCTGTTAAAGAAGGTTTAAAAATTTCGCCTGAATATTCACAATATTTTCTGGGAAAAGCAGACAGGCTTCAGGAATTAATTGAAGTTTTTGGAATTGAAGAAATCATTTTCTGTGGTAAAGATGTTTCGTCTCAGGAAATAATTAATTTTATGTCGCTGACTTCCGGTTTAAATGTTGAATATAAGATAGCTCCCCCTGAGAGTCTTTTTATTATTGGAAGCAGCAGCGTTGAAGATCCGGGTGAACTTTATATTCTAGATATTAATGATATCAATAAAAAGGTAAACAAGAGAAACAAACGATTAATGGATATATTAATAAGCCTTCTATTACTGGTTACTTGTCCACTAGTCATTTTTACACAAAGAAATGGGCTTGAGTTTATAAAAAATATTTTCAGAGTACTTTCGGGTAAAATATCGTGGGTAGGATATGCCGGCATGGTTTTAATGCTGCCTAAAATTAAAAATGGAGTTTTAAATCCGCTTGACAGCCTACACAGCAAGATAAGTGATGAACTAACAATTAACAGGTTAAATTCCTTATATGCCAGAGATTATAGAGTTTATACGGACTTACATATCCTACGCAGGGGTTGGAGAAATTTAGGCCGGAGGACTGTTTGATAACCTGAATTATTTCTAAATTTGTCTTTTTGTTAAACATTAAAAAATATCCGGAATGGTCAAACTAATCATGCCCAAAATGGGAGAAAGCGTTGCAGAAGCAACTATTCTTAAATGGTTAAAGAAGGAAGGCGATCGTGTAGAAGCCGATGAGTCTATTCTGGAAATAGCAACTGATAAAGTGGATACTGAAGTCCCCTCGCCTACTTCAGGAATATTGATAAAGTGCCTTTTTTCTGAAGGTCAGGTTGTAAAAGTCGGTGAAGTAATCGCTATGATAACTTCTGAGAAAGAAGATCAAGTTGGAACTCCTCCTCCATCTACGTCCATTCCTGAAAAAACTACTAATTCATCTTCTAATGGAAAACCATTGCAACAGCATGAAATAAGTGCAAGCGCTGTGAATAGTGAAACATTTTCTAAAATATCATCTGAAGGAAGATTTTATTCACCTCTTGTTCGAAATATTGCTAAAGAAAGCGGCATTAGTTTAAAAGAACTGGAACTAATTCAAGGTAGTGGATCGAATAATCGTTTAACGAAACACGACCTGTTAAAGCATCTGGAAAAGAAAAATAGTCAGGCCGAGTTTCAAACACCCGTTTCAACAATTAGTGTTAAGTCCGTGACTTCAAATATTTCATCAGGTGGAAATGTAGAAATTATTGAGATGGATCGCATGAGGAAACTTATTGCGGATCACATGGTGATGTCAAAACATACATCGCCTCATGTTACTTCTTTTGTTGAAGCAGATGTAACCAATATGGTAAAGTGGCGTGAACGTGTAAAAGGTGATTTTGAAAAAAGAGAAAAAGAAAAAATTACATTTACGCCTTTGTTTATTGAAGCTGTATGCAAAGCGATTAAAGATTTTCCGATGATAAACATCTCGGTTGATGGTACAAAAATTATTATTAAAAAGGATATTAATATCGGAATGGCGACAGCCCTTCCATCAGGTAACCTTATAGTTCCGGTAATCAGAAATGCGGATTATCTGAATTTGATTGGAATTACTAAAACTGTAAACGATCTTGCCAACCGGGCCAGAAATAATAAATTAAAACCGGATGAAATACAAGACGGAACATTTACAATTACCAATGTTGGAACATTTGGAAATGTGATGGGTACTCCGATAATTAATCAGCCGCAGGTTGCGATACTGGCATTAGGAGTTATTCGAAAAAAACCTGTTGTAATTGAAACTCCTGAAGGCGATACGATAGGAATCAGACAAATGATGTTTCT
>JANLOW010000269.1:0-11131 GCA_031366785.1 Bacteroidota bacterium
ACCCATTCCTCGATACTTCCATCGAATTCCTCAAAGGAGTAGGGCCTCAACGTGCCTTATTGTTGAATAAGGAACTGGGGATTTTTACGTTTGGGGATATTCTTCAACATTTCCCTTTTCGATATGTCGATAGAACAAAATTTTATACCGTAAAAGAAGCATCCTCTGATCTCCCTTACATTCAGTTAAAAGGTAAAATTACCAGCCTCGTTGTAAAAGGGGAGAAGAGGCGAAAACACCTTGCCGGAAAGTTTGAAGATTCTACCGGTACCATCGAATTGAAATGGTTTCAAGGTGTAAAGTGGATTTCTAATTCTCTTCGATTGAATACAGAATATGTTTTATTTGGAAAGCCAACAGAATTTAATGGTTATCTGAATATAATCCATCCTGAACTTGAGCTTGCTTCTGAATCTTCTCAACTGACCTCTACTGCTATGCAGTCTGTTTACAGCACTACAGAAAAATTAAAAACAAAAGGGATCGATAGCAAAGGAATTCTTCGTTTGCAAAAAAATCTTATTTCAATTTTACCTCCTTCATTACCGGAAATTTTATCGGAAGAATTAATTGCAGAACTTCGCCTTATTAAAAGATCGGAAGCTTATGCCGATATTCACTTTCCTCCAAGTGTTCAAAAACAAAAACTCGCTGAATTTCGTTTGAAATTTGAAGAACTTTTTTTTCTTCAATTAAGATTATTGTTTTCTAAACTCTTAAGAACCGAAAAATATAAAGGATTTTATTTCCCTTCTGTTGGTGAACCCTTTCTCGATTTTTTTCATAATCATCTTCCTTTTCCGCTTACCAATGCTCAGAAAAAAGTAATAAAAGAAATCCGAAACGATTTTAATACCGGTAAACAAATGAATCGATTGTTGCAGGGTGATGTTGGTTCGGGGAAAACGCTGGTCGCCGTAATGTCTATGCTCATTGCCATCGGTAATGGATGCCAAGCTTGTCTTATGGCACCAACTGAAATTCTTGCCAGTCAACACTTCGAGACAATCTCTAATCTGCTTGGTAAAATGAATATAAAAATTAACTTACTAACAGGCTCTACAAAAACCCGCGCCAGAAAAGAGCTTTTACAAAATCTTGAAAACGGTGATTTGCATTTGCTGATCGGAACCCATGCCCTCATCGAAGACAGAGTCAAATTCAAAAACCTCGGCCTCGTTGTAATCGATGAACAACATCGTTTCGGTGTTGAGCAGCGATCACGGTTATGGAATAAAAGCACCACCGTTCCTCATATTTTAGTAATGACAGCTACTCCAATTCCCCGCACACTGGCAATGACTCTTTATGGTGATCTTGATATTTCTATTATCGATGAAATGCCTCCCGGAAGAAAACCTGTTCAAACGGTTCATCGTAATGAATCGGATCGTTTAAGACTTTGGTCATTTCTGAAAAAAGAAATTGCTTTGGGCCGGCAGGTATATATCGTTTATCCATTGATCGAAGAATCTGAAAAAATAGATCTTAATAATCTCATGCAAGGATATGAAGCCATCCGACGCGATTTTCCTGCTCCACAATATCAGGTGAGTATTGTCCATGGTAAAATGAAACCTGCCGATAAAGCATTTGAAATGCAGCGCTTCCTTAAAAAGGAAACACAAATTATGATTGCAACTACTGTTATTGAAGTGGGTGTAAATATTCCCAATGCTTCCGTTATGGTTATCGAAAATTCCGAACGTTTCGGTTTGTCTCAATTACACCAACTTCGCGGAAGAGTTGGACGCGGGGCCGATCAGTCGTATTGTATTTTAGTATCAGGCAGTAAACTCGGAAACGATTCCCGCTTGCGAATAAAAACGATGTGTGAAACAAACGACGGTTTTAAAATCGCAGAAACAGATTTGCGTTTGCGCGGCCCGGGTGATGCAGAAGGAACCCGTCAAAGCGGAATGCTCGATTTAAAGATTGCAGATATCATGCGGGATCAGCAAATTGTTTTGTTAGCCCGCGACTATGCAATAAAAATACTCAAAGATGATCCCAAACTAAACGAATCTAAAAATTACAACATTCAAAGAAAATTGCAAGAAGTTATGACTAGAAAAGGCGAATGGGGAAGAATTAGCTGATTCCTTTAAATCAAGTTTCATACTATCGCCTAATACTCTTTTTTAAAAAGCAATTTCAAATTATTAGAAGCACAAACAAAATAATTATTTACAACCGTCCTTCCCGCTTTCCGTTCCAATCGCCCAAAAGCGATTTCCACTTCAATCGGGGCTAGATACATTAGCCTGTTTTTTATTAATTAATTTCCTCTATTCTTTGCTTTTTTATTTTTTGTCCCAAATTTGTTTTCTCCAAAACATAAATCAAAACGTTAATTTCAAAACCTAATACTACTCCGAAGAAACTACTATATTTGCCTTTCAATTTTGCATATGAAAATATCCTATAACTGGTTGAAAGAACTACTTCCTGTAAATTTTTCTCCGGAAGAAACTTCTGTTTTACTTACCGGCTCCGGACTGGAAGTCGAAGGCATCGAAGCGTTTGAATCTGTCAAAGGCGGATTAAAAGGCCTTGTTATTGGTGAAGTAAAAAGCTGCATCAAACATCCCGATGCCGATAAACTCAGCCTTACTACTGTTGATGTCGGTACCGGTGAAATACTACAGATTGTTTGTGGAGCTCCCAATGTTGCAGCCGGACAAAAAGTGATTGTAGCCACACCGGGTACTAAGATATTTCCTCTGGAAGGTGATCCATTTGTAATAAAGCAGGCAAAAATACGCGGACAATCTTCTAACGGAATGATTTGCGCAGAAGATGAAATCGGTTTAGGGAAAATGCACGAAGGTATTATCGTACTTCCCGAAAATGCTGTCATTGGCATGCCTGTTTCAGAATTTTACAAAATTAAAAATGATCACATTTTTGAAATCGGATTAACACCGAATCGTGCCGATGCTGCTTCACACTTAGGAGTTGCCCGCGATCTTGCTGCAGTTATGCGTACAAAGAAATTAATTGAAACAAACATCGATGAAAAAATTTCTTTGAAAATTCCGGAAATAAAAAACGATATTTTTAAAAACACTTTCCCTGAAAAAATTCAAATAAAGGTTTCTGTTAAAGATACAGAAGCCTGTATCAGGTATTCAGGTATCTCTGTTGCCAATGCTAAAGTTGGAGAATCTCCGGACTGGCTAAAAGACAGACTTCTTTCCATTGGAGTTAATCCAATCAATAACATCGTCGATATTACTAACTATGTTCTTCACGAATGTGGTCAGCCATTGCATGCTTTCGATGCTGATCAGATAAAAGGCGGAAATATTATTGTACGTTCTGCTATTGAAAATGAAAAATTCGTAACACTCGATAATATCGAACGAACAATGCATTCCGGTGACCTGATGATATGCGATGAAAGCAAAGCCATGTGTATTGCCGGAGTCTATGGCGGCCTTACCTCAGGTATCAACGATAAAACAAAAAATATTTTTATTGAAAGTGCATGTTTTAATCCGGCATTCATTCGTAAAACAAGTAAACGTCACGGATTAAAAACCGATGCTTCTTTCCGTTTTGAACGCGGAACAGATCCGGAAATAACAATTTATGCTCTCAAACGAGCCGCTTCTTTAATTACTGAAATTGCTGGCGGAGAAATAGTTTCCGAAATTAGTGATACTTATCCTGCCCAAGTGAAACCTGTTGTCATCGATTTAAATTATAGCTTCCTCGACCAATTCAGCGGTGAAGTAATTGACAGAAAAGTTGTCCGTACCATTCTTGATTCACTTGGTATAAAAATAATTTCTGAAGACAATAACATCCTTCGAATGGAAGTTCCGCCCTTCAAGGTTGATGTTACCCGTCCGGCCGATGTCATTGAAGAAATATTGCGAATCTATGGTTATGATAGAATTCCTGTGCCTGAAAAAATAAATGCTTCTCTGCCTTCTAATCCGGGTTTCGACAGAGAGCAATTGCAAAATAAAATCGCAGGGTATCTTTCCAATAATGGTTTTAATGAAATCATGACTAATTCACTTACTAAAAGTGAATATGTTTCTCTTCCCGGCTGGAATACAGATGAAATCGTAAATATCCTTAATCCATTGAGTCAGGATCTAGCTGTTTTACGACAGGATTTGCTTGTTAATTCACTCGAAACCGTTCAATACAACAGAAATAGAAAACAAAGCGATTTACGTTTATTTGAATTCGGAAAAACATACATTCGGAAAAATAATAAGTATGGCGAAGATTATCGTTTATCTGTTCTATTAACAGGCAATCGATATGAATCATCCTGGAAAATAAAAGAGGCGGAAGTCGATTTTTATTTTCTAAAATCTTTTGTCAATAATATTCTTTCTCTTTGCGGCATTAAAGATTTTTTTGAAACAGAAGTGGATGGCGGTGTTTATTCTTCTTCACTAATTATCAAAAAAAACGAAGATGTACTTGTACAATACGGAATGGTTGAAAAAGCAACCCTAAGAAAATTTGATTTGAAGGAAGATGTTTTACATGCTGATTTCAAGTGGGACAACATTGTTAAATATGCATTAAAAAAACCTGTAAGATATTCGGAGATTTCAAAATTCCCTGCAGTCAAAAGAGATCTTTCAATGCTCATTGGAAGTGATATAAGCTATTCACAACTGGAAAATATTGCTTATAAGACGGAGAAAAAATTATTAAAAGAAATCAGACTTTTTGATATTTATGATGGAGATAAAATTGACACCGGAAAAAAATCTTACGCTTTAAGTTTTATACTTCAAGACGATCAGCAAACTTTGAATGAACAACAGATAACAAAAATTATGGACAAGTTAATGTCAGCTTTTGAAAAGGAAGCTGGGGCCGTCATTCGAAAAAGTTGATGGACCAAATAAGGGATTGATTGCACTCACTTTCATATATACAAAAAAGTAAATAAAAAGCAGAAATAGTAATTAGTTTATTCCTTTTATCAATAAGTAGTTTCGTGTTTGTTGTTTTAGATTTTATTAAAGACGAGTAAAGGCACTTTTGCTTTAAAAGAATATTCGGAAGAATTGCTTGAGAGAAATATTTTTTCAAAGAAGCTTCTGTTTTGCCGGGTGAACATTATGAGCATGGATGGTTTTGATTTCTGAAGGGCAGATTCAATATTTGAAATAAGGGTATTTAAAGGATTTACATTTTCAAGGTGAAGTTTAACATTATGTTTTGAGAATTTTTTAACGGCAGTTTCAATGATTTTTGAATCTGAAATTAAATCTAATGGAGAATTAAAATGCAACAATTCTACTTTCGCTTTTAATGGCTTCGCAAAGGCAATTACTTTTTTTAATTCGCTTTCCAGATTAACAAGGTCAGATGCGTAAAGGATGCTTGCTATTTTGCCTGTGCGATAATTATTCGGCACCGCAAGTACGGGAACGGTGGAATTGTTGATGAGGCTGGAAGTATTTGTGCCAAATATTTTTTTCAGTTTACCGGCGCCTCTTGTGCTGATGCAGATAAAACTGAATTTATTTGCAAAAGCATACTCGCTGATATTGCTATCGGTAAAAACTGAACTTGATACTACACACTTTATATTTTTGGAAGCTATTTCAATACTTTTATAAACTGATGCCACAAAGTGATTTAGCTTTTTCTGAATTTTATCTGCTTCTTTTTTTTCATAGGTTACAAATGTTGCATCATTCCAGGATGTGGGTTTCATTACATAATAAGAATGAAAAAAGGTCAACTCAAATTTATGTTGGGTAGCTAATTGAATGGCAAAGCGCATTCCTGCTTTTGAGTTAGTTGAGAAATCGGTGGTGACGAGAATTTTTTCCATAGAATTATTTTTTGTTGATTATTTATTTAAGGGGAAAGTATAGTAGTATGATTTACGGAAGAAAAATGATAGTTTAAGGAAAGAGTTTCTGATTTATTTTATGAATGTTTCTGATGTAAAATTCTCTCAGACCATGCGAGCATAACGGATGAAAGCAGAAAAACAACATGTATGATGACCTGCCACATTACATGTTCTGATTCATGACTTTTAATATTTATGAATGTTATCAGAAGATGAATACCTGAAATGCCAACAAGCGCACCGGCTAATTTTACTTTTAATGTTCCGGCATCAATTTTCTGCAACCATTCCGGTTTGTCTTCGTGCTTGTCAATATCTATACGGCTTACAAATGTTGAATATCCACCAATGATAACCATGATAAGTAGGTTGGCTACCATTGTTATGTCAACCAAAGTGAGTATGCCAAGCATCAATGCTGTTTCAGTAATTTCATTGATGTTTACGCAAAGGTGTATGAGTTCAATGATGTATTTATAGGCGTATAATAATCCACCCACGATAAGCCCTGCATAGAGTGGTGCTTGCAGCCAACGGCTTGCGAAGATGATTTTTTCAAATGTAGTTTCAACTTTGTTGTTCATGATTTATTTGTTTTATGCTTGGAGTTATAAACTGTTTATTTTCTCCGGTTTTCATTCTTCTTTTTTGTTTAATATATCCTATAAGAAAAACGATGGAGGTTGCTACTGCAACAAACAGGAAAATATATTCGACTTCATTTACTAAAAGAGGGAATTGCCTGCCAAGAAGAAATCCAAGAGGAATTAAAGACCATACCCAAATTACTGCGCCCAATACATTGTAAATACTAAATTTTATGAAACTTATTTCAGATGCACCAGCCATAATAGGTGCAAAAGTTCTTACTACAGGCAAAAATCTTCCGACTATCAATGCGGCTCCTCCATACTTATGAAAGTAGTTTTTTGTGATTTCGAGATGTTTTTTTCTGAAAAAAAATGAATCATTTTTTATAAATATTTTTTTGCCAAAATATTTTCCGGTAGCGTATCCGGTAATATTTCCGAGAATAGCTACGATTGAAACGCTGATAAGCAACAGGAAAATATTCACATCAAAGGTTGCTGTGCTGCATAATATTCCGGCTGTTATTAATAAAGCATCTCCGGGAAAAATAAAACCGAAGAACAACCCTGTTTCGACAAATATGATTACCAGTAGCAGAGTTAAACCTCCGTATGCAATTAGCTTTTCTGAATCGATCAGTATTTCGAAAAAATCTTTTATGTTTTCCATGTTTTTAATTGAGTTGATGTGCTGATATTTTATTTCTTCCTGCTCTTTTTATTTTTAATATCAAAAGGATTACGAAATATAGTGAATTACAAAACACGGATGCAATGGCAGCAAAAAAGTTCATCATTGAAATTATGATTGCAGCTATAGCAGTATTGAGTATGTTTCTTTTATTGCGTTGCATGTTTTTTTTTAAATATTAATGATACGGCAATGCTTGCTAGGAGAATGCTTACGACGGCAACAAGTGCATATTCAATTGGTATTTTGTAAACATTAGAGCATACCATTTTTAGGCCAATGAATATTAAAATAAAGGATAGTCCGATGTGCAGAAAACGGAACATGTTTATCATTCCTGCAAGTGCAAAATAGAGCGACCTTAATCCGAGTATGGCAAATACATTGGACGTAAAAACAATAAATGTGTCGGTTGTTATTGCAAGTATGGCAGGTATGGAATCAACGGCAAAAATCAGATCGGTTATTTCAACAAATACCAAAACAATGAAGAGCGGAGTTGCAGCCAAAATGCCATTTTGGATTTTTACAAAAAATTTGTCACCGTGATATTCGTTTGTTACAGGCAACATTTTTTTTACCAACCGGATGACGGGATTTTTATCAGGCTCTATTTTTTTACCTTTCTGGAAAAGCATTTTAATTCCGGAAATAATAATGATTGCTCCAAACACATAAATAATCCAATGAAATTTATTGATGAGGGCGACCCCCGCAAAAATGAAAATAATTCTCATAATAAGCGCACCTAATATTCCCCAAAACAAAACCTTATGTTGATATTGCAAAGGCACATGGAAGTAGGAAAAAATTAAAATGAACACAAACAAATTATCTATGCTAAGGGATAATTCAATCACATAGCCCGTGAGAAATTCTATTGATTTTTCAGGACCTTTCCAGAAATAAACAACGGCACTAAACAACATGGCAAGCCCAATCCAAACCACTGTCCATGCAAGTGATTCTTTGAATGATACTGCATGGGTTTTCCGATGAAAAATTCCCAAGTCAATAGCAAGCATTAACATGATGAATAGGATAAAAGCAATCCAGAAATAAAATTCAGTTGTCATTTATTATTCAATGAAACTGACTTTCCCGGAAGTGATGTCATAAAATGCACCAACTATTTTTACACTTCCCTCTTTAATAAGTTCACTTATTACAGGACTTTCTTTTTGAATATCTGCGATGGTCATTCTTACATTCTGTTTGGCTGTTTCATCAACTATTAAATCAGGATTAGATTTGTCGCCTGTGATTGCCGGTTTTATTTGATTTACAAGTTGAGTAAGATTTCCTAATTCAGCATTATCAACAGCGCCTTTTACCGCACCACATTTGTTGTGTCCCATTACTACAATAAGTTTTGTTCCTTTTACTTTGGTTGCAAATTCCATACTGCCTAAAATATTCGGGTCCTCTACATTGCCTGCAACACGGGCAACAAAAATGTTTCCGATTCCCTGGTCAAAAATGATTTCAGGCGGAATGCGTGAGTCAAGGCATGAAAGTATTAAGGAGTGTGGATGCTGGTCTGCCTTTGTATGCTCAATCTGTTCCTTGTAATTGGTGTTTGTCAACTTGCTGTCAACGAATCGCTGATTTCCGCTTTTGAGTTCTGCAAGAGCATCTTCCGGAGTGTTAATAGCAACTTGTTCATGCACAGCCGGTGCATTATTCAACTGAGTAGTTTCAGCTGTCTTTTGTCCGCAAGAAGCAATGAGTAAACTTATGCCAAGTGTAACTGTAGTGATTTTTATTTTTTTCATTTTAGGTTAATTTATTAAGTTTGCAACAAAGATAGTAATAATATTTACAAAGATAGTAATACTATTAAGTAAATAATATTTACTTTTACGCGGTTTAAATTTCACAACAAAATCACAATGCGTATGGAATTATCATTACAAATTAAAATGAACGAAAAACTCTTTCTCCGTAACCCGGAAGAAACAGAACTTGGGAGAGAAATTATACTGCACAGCATTGTGCTCATTCATAAGGCAGGGTTTGAATCCTTCACTTTTAAAAAACTTGCTGTAAAAATCGGAACTACTGAGGCAGGCATTTATCGCTACTTTGAAAACAAACACCGTTTGCTTGTTTACATTGTTTCCTGGTATTGGAGCTGGCTTGAGTATAAAGTTATGGTTCATACCAATAATTTAAAGTCACCCGAAATAAAACTTAAAAAAATAATTCAGATACTTGCCACTGATGTTAAAGATGATGTGCAAACTAAGCATGTTGATGAACGGCTGTTGCACGAAATTGTGAGAATGGAGGGAGCAAAGGCATATCTGACAAGGCATGTAACCGATGACAACAAACAGCGATTATTTAAACCTTACAAAGACCTTTGTGGCAAGATTGCCGTAATTATTCTGGAATGCAATCCGAAATATAAATACCCGCGTTCCCTTTCTAGCACAATAATTGAAATGGCTCATTTTCAAAATTTCTTTATGAAAAACCTTCCTTCGTTAACTGATTTTGGAAAAATAAAGGATGATTGGAAAGTAATCGGGTTTTTGGAAGATTTGGTTTTTGCCTCTTTGTTTCCAGTCATGCGGAAATAATGAGATAAAACGTATGAATAAAATATAGCAAAAATTATTTTAAGCGAAAAAGAGATTAAAAATTTGTCATTGATGATGTTTTATTGGTTTTGAGCTTTTTGTTTCATTTAAGTATATGTAAAATAGTTTAAAGCGTAGTCATTTTTTCGTCGCACCTCGTCCCGAAACGTTGTTTGCGTTGCGTTTAAATCCCAAGTAATTAAAACGCAAAGGCGCCACGGTTCGCAAAGTTTCGCAAAGTAATTCTCAGCCTCTGAAATTCTCAAACTGCAAAGGAATCCCAACTTGTTCTTTTTCTAAAATGCTTATTAGCTCCTGGAGGTTGTCAATTTTTTTTCCTGATACCCGCACTTGCTCATCCATGATAGAAGGTTGTACTTTCATGCCTGTATCTTTAATTAATTTAACAAGTTTTTTCGCAGTCTCTTTATCAATACCCTGTTTTACTGTAATATCTTTCTTCACCATATTACCCGATGCATATAATTCCTTTCCTGAATCGAGCGACTGTGGATCGAGTCCTTGTTTAATCATCCGGCCGATTATCATTCCTTCAATGCTTTTCATCCGCATGTCGTTTTCGGTAAGCACATGAATCATCATTGTTTTTTTATCCAGCTCAATAGTCGATTTTGAATTATTGAAATCGTATCTCGTAGCCAGCTCTTTTACTGCCGCATTGATAGCATTATCAAGTTTTTGAATATCTATCTTACTTATTATATCAAATGTTGGCATATTTATAAATTTGAAAATTAGGAATACTTGATAATGCAAATCTAAGGAATAACTTTCCGAAATTATTGACAAATTGATTTCTTTATCTTTGTTGCATGAAGAAATTTCTATTTTTATTTTATTACTTAATAACAATTGCAGCTTCTGCTCAAACTCAATTCGACCGGGTTTTGAATATTCCTGTTCATGAAGGAAGTAAATCGCTCCGTTTTCCATGGGCAGGCGGAATTAATTTTCCCTGGATTTCATCGATCGATTTAAATGCCGATGGATTAAAAGATTTGTTTCTGTTTGATCATCATAATGACCGGATTTTAACTTTTCTTAACAATGGGAACCTAAATGCAGATTTAGCCTGGGATTATAATCCTGATTATTCCAATCAATTTCCACCCGTTAATAAGTGGGTGTTTTTATACGATTATAATTGCGATGGCAAAGCGGATTTTTTCACACTTTCATCTGCCAGACAATGCGCCGGAATTGCTGTGTATAAGAATATTTCTTCCGGCAGCAATCTACAATGGACTATCGTTGATTCATGCTTAAAGAGAACTTTCGTTACCACTCGAAATAATATTTTTGCCAATTCTATTTCTCTTCCAACATTCAATGATGTTGATGGAGACGGCGACATGGATATTTTAGGATATAATAGTTTACCCGATGGACGAATTTTATA
>JANLOW010000283.1:0-12161 GCA_031366785.1 Bacteroidota bacterium
ATGTTCAATCTACCTGGATTTCTCTTTAATAATAATTATTATGTCGTTGTTTACAACCGACATTCACTCAGTGCATGGAGCTCAGCTCCTGTTTTAATCGGAATGAATAACAGTTATGATTTTTCTACAACAGACTTAAATACATATGGTAGAAACATTAAAAATCTTAGTGATGGAAATTTTGCACTTTTTAGTGGAGATATAAATCGAGACGGGCAGATTAATCTCTTGGATTTTGATGAAATTAAAAATGCCTCTCAACTTTTTTTAAGTGGTTATTTAATCCACGATCTTACCGGAGATAATTTAATTGAATCTTCGGATTTTAGTCTTATTGAGAATAATAAAATACCTGTTTTAACTATTCATCCTTAAAAAACAAATTAATTAGCACAAGTTTTATTTAAATTGTCAATAAACCAGGTGCGGATTAAAAGAATTATTATCTATATTTACTACATTGATTTACAATCCGACTTTTTAGTGTCTATTATTATTTTATTTTAAGCAATTAATTTATTAACTATGAAATATTTAAGAATTACAATAATAACATTAACACTAGCTATAGTTGCATTTTTAATTTCGCAACAAACAGAAAAGAAAATTACTAAGTCTGAGATAACAAAAGAATCACCCGATGAACCCTACGAAGCTTTTATGCTTCAGCGTACTTATCCGAATAAGGTATTCGATTTAAAAACCTATCAAGCTGCATTAAATAGTGCAGTTACAAAAAAACAAAATCAACGATTAAGTAATCAGCAAAGCTGGATATTAGAAGGCCCGGGGAATATCGGTGGAAGATTTAATTGCATTGCTGTAAATTCATTAAATGCAAATGTTATGTATGCCGGAAGTGCAAACGGTGGAGTTTGGAAAACAAATAATAATGGAAATTCATGGTTTCCTATTTTTGATGCCATTGCATATCTGGCAATTGGATCAATTGCGATCAATCCAAATGATACCAATGAAATTTGGGTAGGTACTGGAGATTTAAATATTTCAGGAACCATGTATTTGGGAAATGGAATTTACAAAAGTCTCAATGCTGGACAAACATGGGCTTACTTGGGTTTGGCAGATAGTTATGTAGTGTCGGCTATCATTTTTAATCCTGTTAATTCAAACGAAGTATTAGTAGGAACTATGGGCAATTCATTTTCCAAAGATAACAACAGAGGAATATACAAAACTACGGATGGCGGATTGTCCTTTGTACAGACAAATTTTGTTAATGACAGTACAGGAATTATTGATATGGTGCAAAATCCTGTTAATCCATCAATAATATATGCAAGTTCTTTTTGCCGAATAAGAACGCCAAGAGCCTCTCTAATATCAGGAACAGAAGTTTATATATATAAGTCAACTGATTTTGGTCAAACGTGGAATATTCTTTCGGGAGGACTTCCAAATGGAAATGTACACGAAAGATTGGGAATTGCTATTTGTAAAAACTCTCCTGAAGTTTTATATGCATTATATTCTACCAGTGATTTTTCATTACCGGAAATATACAAAACGACTGATGGAGGAGTAAACTGGTTACCAATTACAATAAATCAATTTGACCAATATTCTTATGGAAGTTTTGGTTGGTACTTTGGTAAAATTTATGTGGATCCAAACGATCCTGATAAGCTTTATGTTCCGGGTGTAGAATTGCAATTTAGTACGGATGGAGGAACAACATGGAATCTACGGGCTCAATATCCAGTTCATGCAGATGGTCATTATATTTATTTTGCATCATCAAATGAATATATTTATTGTACTGATGGTGGTTTGTATAAAACAACGGATGGCGGGAATTCCTGGTACGATATAGAAAATATTCCTAACAATCAGTTTTATGCTGTGACTGAAAACATAAATAATCCAGGTGTGTATGCGGGAGGTGTTCAGGATAATGGCTCGATGTATGGAAACGCTTTCGATATAAATAATTTTACCAGAATATATGGAGCTGACGGCTTTACTGTTACTTACACCCATAACCCATTGCTTGGATATGCCGAATCACAATATGGAAATATTGTTTATAGTGATAATTTCCCTGGTAATTTTGTGGATCTTAATAAAGACAATAACCAGAATTATAATTGGCATACACCCTATTTTGTGTCAAACTTTGGTGACGATACACTTTTTTTCGCCGGACAAAGAGTGATGCGTATTGATGGAGCACCTTATGGAACATATACCTACATTAGTCCTGTTTTAAACAATCCTGGTAGTGCACAACGAGTAAGTAACATAAGTACTATTAATCAATCAAAATTAATAAGTGCAATTTTATATGCAGGTACAGCAGATGGATATGTATGGAATACCTTGAACGGCGGCAACACCTGGAACGACATTACTCCATTTCAGGGAAGTAGTTATTATGTAACAAAAGTTATGCCTTCACCTAACAATTCTGAAACAGCTTATGTTACTCGCAGTGGCTACAGAGATAATGATAATACACCATTAATATTTAAAACAATTGATAATGGAACAACATGGACAAATGTTACTGGCAATTTACCATTGCTTGCTGTAAATGACATTGAAATTTATCCCGGGAATGAAAACATTATTTTTATTGCTAATGATGCTGGAGTTTATGTAACTACCAATGCAGGTATTAACTGGGAAAGAGTAGGCGATAATATGCCTTTCGTTGCAGTGCTGGATATTGATTTAAATTACAATTCCTCTAAAATTATTGCCGGTACTTTTGGAAGAAGTATATATACTATTAATATAACGAATTTAATTAATGGTATTTCAGCTATCAATAATAGAATCGAAGTTTTAATTTATCCAAATCCTTCAGCAAATTTAATTAATATTAAAGCGAATACAAAGATTGATGAGGTAAGAGTTTACAATTCTAAAGGTGAACTATTGATTCAATCGCAATCACATTTAATTGATGTTTCCGAATTTCCAGCTGGGAATTATTTTGTAAAAATTATGCAAGGAGAAGAAAATATTGTAAAACGTTTTTTGAAAATATAGAAATAGAAATTAATAAATTTATTATTTTTGAGATTAAATGGAAAATGATACAAGTATTTTTTTTATTGTTGACACAAATTTAACATTATCCACATAAAAACTAAGACCATGAAAAAAACTATTTTTATAATTCTGGGATTATTTTCTCCTTGCTTTGTTTTTAGTCAAGGACCAATAGCTTCACCAATCATTGGTGGAAACGTTATTAAGGTCAATCTTAGTGCTTCAATACTTACTCAACATTACTTAGTTCAATATGAGCGAGCGTTGAATCTTAACCATTCAATCGGACTTGGAATTGGTATTTCTTCAGGTGTAGATCTTCCATTTAAAAATTCTTTGTTAGATCAATTTGGAGATAACATAGATGCCAGACGAGCAATAGAAACCACTAAGTTTGATAAATTAACAATCACACCTGAGTACAGATTTTATTTAAATAAAAAAGGTGCTCCGATTGGTTTTTACCTAGCGACGTTTGTACGTTATACAAAGTTTAGTTTTACAGGGGACTATGTATTTACACCGAGTAATGATACATTACATACAGCAAAAGTCAAAGGCAATTTAAATGGAGTCGGAGGCGGAGCAATGTTAGGAGTTCAATGGGCAATAGGCAAAGTAATTACAATTGATTGGTGGATGGTCGGCCCGTTTATTGGTGTGCAGAATGGAGAATTTAATGGCGCTAGTGATATGAGCGATATGAGTGATGCAGATAAAGTGAAATTAGAAAGTGATATTGAAGCCGTAGATATTCCATTTTGGAAAATTGACGCTACTGTTAGTAACGATGCTGTTAATGCAAAGATTTCGGGACCGTTTGTGGGTGTTAGAATGTTTGGTGTTTGTTTGGGGGTTAGATTTTAAACTCTCGATTTTTCAATTGAAGCGATCGTTCTCCTCCAAATACGATTAATAAATTACACCCTAAAAATGCATTTCTTTATTCAATAGTTCCAAGAATATTTCAAGTGCAAAACCCGGATTAAAAGTGCCTAAAAAATAGGGAATCAAAGTTTGTTGAAATGCCATTTTTCATATTTACTATATTGAGATTCGGAATACCCCAGGAAAAGAAATCCATTTTGATCTGATTGCATTTTTATTTACATTGCTTAATCATTAGTTTCTAAAAAAAGTATTAGTTTTTAAAGAGATTTTATTTGACATCAGACAATCTTTCAATATTATATTATATATAACCCACATGAAAACCCACAAAATTTTACTTCTTTTATTATGTTGCCTGTCTTTAAAAAATAATTACGGACAAGTACCACAGGCTATACCATATCAGGCTGTTGCACGTAATAATGCCGGTGGCTTAATTGATAACCAAATCGTTTCACTTCGTTTCAGTATTCATGATGCAACAACAGGAGGTGCTGTTGTCTATAAAGAAACACAAAGCACTTCGACAAATACGTTCGGCTTATTCACCGTAAACATCGGTTTAGGAACTCCGGTTCTGGGAACTTTTTCATCGATTAACTGGGGAACCAATATTAAATTTTTGCAAGTAGAGTTAGATACATTGGGCGGCACCAACTATGTTGATATGGGTACGCAACAAATGTTAAGCGTTCCCTATGCATTGTTTGCCGCCAGGAGTGCAGATATGCCTTCAGGTAATGCTGCCGGTGATGTTCTTGTATGGAATGGCAGTGCATGGATTGTAACGCCTAAATGTAATTTGTATAATTATTATTTCCGTGACAAAGATAAGGATGGCTACGGTGATCATTATTCTCCGGTTTTTGGTTGTAGTCCGCTACCGGGTTTTGTAAGTGATAGTACTGATTGCGATGATAACAATGCTGCTGTTAATCCCGGTTTACAATGGTACATAGATGCAGATGGGGATGGATATGGAAGCGTCGCAACAACGCAACAATCTTGTCTTCAACCAATCGGATATGTCTCGAATCTCACCGATTGTAATGACAATGATTTAACCATTAATCCGATCGCTGCCGATATCCCGGATGATGCTTTTTTAGATAAAAATTGCGATGGAATAGATGGTACAGTGAATGTTTCCATTTTTGTTGCAACGACAGGAAACGATGCAAATCCCGGAACGCAATTACTACCTAAACTAACAATTAATGCAGGTATTACTGCAGCATTTGCAGGAGGGAAAATAGCGGTGCTGATTTCTGCCGGTAATTATGCAGAACGGGTAATTTTTTTAAATGGAATTTCATTATTCGGCGGATACAATGCTGCGAGTTCCTGGTCAAGGTCTGCTGCAAATATTGTAACTGTAACTGGCATTGATCAAAATGACAGAGTGAGCGCAGCTGAGGCTGCTAATATTACCATTCCAACAACCATAGACCGAATAAGATTTATAACTGCTAATGCTAGTGGAGTAGCAATTGACGGAAGCGGAAAATCAAATTATGGTATTATATTATCAAATTGTATTGGTACAAATTTTAAAAATTGTATCGTCCAGTCAGGCAAAGGAAGTGCTGGAAATTCAGGTGCTGGTACAACAAATGGTGCAAATGGTACGAGCGGAGGAAATGGTTTAGTCGGTGATTGCAGTATAAGTGTTATTGCCAGCGGTGGTGCTGCTGGATCTTCAACATGCGGAAGGAATGGAGGAGCCGGTGGTGCGGGAAAATTTGGAGCAAACAATGGAGCAATAGGTGCATCGGGCGTTGGACCAACTACTGGAGGAAGTGGTGGATCATTTGGAGATCCCGGATCTGCCGGAGGAAATGGAAATCCTGGAACTGCCGGAACCAGTGGTTCAAATGGACCGGGAGGTTCAGGTGGATCACTTGTTTCATTCTGGGTAGGAAGCAATGGTACCGCAGGAGTCAGTGGTGCTAATGGCAATGGTGGCGGTGGTGGTGGTGGTGGCGGCGGACAAAACTGTTTTTTTTGTGTTGATGGAACAGGCAATGGTGGCGGTGGTGGTGGTGGCGGAGGATGTTTAGGATCCGGTGGTAATGGAGGTTTGTCCGGTGGAGGTGCCTTCGGTGTACTTTTAATTAATTCAACTGCTATTCTTTTTAACAATAGTTCTATTATTAGCGGCAGTGGAGGAAATGGTGGTAGCGGCAGTAATGGTGCATCCGGTGGAGTAGGTGGTTCCGGAGGTACTGGTGCAAGTTTATGTACAGCTGAAGTTGGAAGAGGAGGAAATGGCGGTAATGGCGGTGCTGGTGGTAATGGCGGACATGGTGGCGGCGGCTCAGGCGGACCTTCTTATTCAGTATATAGATCAAGTTCTACAATTACATTAACATCAACACCGTTAACTGTTGGCTTCGGAGGAGCGGGAGGTTCTTCTGCTGGTAATTCGGGAAGTAGTGGTGCGAGTGTAAGTATGTTTTAACTCGGAATATTTTTTTTAGATTTCTATTGTAATTTGACAAGAGTGTCTTATGTTCGGAGAACAGTAGTTTGGAAATTATTTTGTGAAAATTACGCAAAATGATGTAGTAACAATCAAACATATTTTGAAATTGTAATCATCTGGACTCAGTCCTTTAAAACATCACATAGCATACGCCTCAAATGAAGGTACTGCAGAATGGAATAATGTTGCGGATTAAATGAATTCAGTAAATTCAACAACACTGTTGTCCGGGAAAATAAATTCCGGAACAAAATGTATTAATCCATTTAAATTTTTAACGCTTTTGGCCATTATAGAAAAAGTAAGCCCTTAAATTATTTTTAAAAGGTTTTATTTCTGTTTCTGATTCAGGGTTATGTTGATGTTATCAATTGCTCCGCACCCGCAGGGGTGAACCCGTGCAACGCCATTACAAAATTTGTTTACTTCAATTGTTTTGTATGGTGATCCCGAAATCTATCGTATCTGAGTCAGGCTAAGAAAGGAGGTTATATGCCATCCCTTCGGGATTAAAAGGCTTACAGACGGATTTAATTCTATAAAAATGCCACTCCTTCGGAGTTGATTGATGTTAAATCCCGAAGGGATGAAACTATTATGACATAAAAACGTGAACAAATAATTCCAGAAGGGAAGATATTATTATTACAAAAAAGATGCAAACCAATAAAACCCCGAAGGGGTAATATTATTATAACATAAATACGCGAACAAATAAATCCCGAAGAGATGATATTATTATAACATAAATAATGCAAACTAAAAAAACCCCGAAAAGATGAAATTATTATAACCTAAAAATGCGCACAAATAAATCCCGAAGGGATGAAATTATTATAACAAAAAAGATGCAAACTAATAAAACCCCGAAGGGGTGCTATTGTTTTCGATAATTGTTATTATAATAATTCCATCCCTTCGGGAATGTAAATACATAAAGAATAAAACACAATTAAATAAATTTTAAGCCCGAAGGGCTAAAATTAATATAGAAAAACAAAATAAGTTTTTTTGATGAATTGTCTAAACCTGTTTGAGCCGAAATCCAAAAGGGGCATGCAAGAAAAAGAAATAAAGTTGCGTTTCGCAAAAAAATGCTTTTTAACATAACTACATTTAGGTGATATTAATGTTTTGACTTGTAATACAACATTTAAATTCTATTTCCTTATCCCTTTTTCTTTTTAAACCTCAATTTTTATCTAAAAAGTAAAAATTGGAGGTTTAGAGATTATGATATTTGATTTGGAAAGAATCAACAGGATGATTAATATTGAATTAGATTTAAAAACAAGTGAATAATCTCCGATTTTATTATTCAACTTTGGGCATATTACTATTTTTTGTAGTACTTGGAAATCATTTATCCGCTACTCAACCTCATCGCGAGTTTCCATCCAATGTTAATTTTGTAGAAAATAAAAAACAATGGGAAGGTTTCATTAAGTACGAAGCCCAATTTCGTGGAGGAAAGTTATTTCTAGAAGAAAACAGATTTACCTATGTATTTTATAATCCCGAAGACCTTGCATCGTTGCATCCACACGAAGGAAAGCAAATTGACAATGTTCGATTACATGCAATTAAAATAAATCCGGTTAATTCAAACCCTCACCCGGTCTTAGCTTCATATGATACTGCTTCCTATTTTAACAATTATTTTATCGGAAAAGATACTTCCAAATGGGCCTCCAATGTGAGTTCTTTTTCTTCTGTAGTTTATAATGAATTATATCCGAATATCGATATGAAATTTTACAGCAGTTTATCGGATATCAAATATGACTTTATTTTAAGGCCGGGAGCAAATTCGAAAGATATTAAACTTGCTTTCGAAGGTGTTGACAAACTTTATTTGAAAAACGGTAGCTTAATTATGCATCTTTCTGTCGGTGATATAATCGAAGAAAAACCTTATGCCTTTCAAATTATTAATAATGAAAAAAAAGAAGTTGCATGTAAATTTATTCTGGACGATAACCAATTATCTTTTCGTTTTCCTGAAGGTTACGATAAATCAAACCCTCTTACAATTGATCCAATTCTTATTTTTTCTAGTTATACCGGTTCCTATGCCGACAACTGGGGATTTACAGCAACATACGATGCCGCAGGGGATCTTTATTCCGGAGGAAATGTAAATTCTGCGGGATATCCGGTTACTGTAGGTGCTTATCAACAGAATTATTCAGGAGGCGGAGCTTCTGGAAATGGATGGCAGTGCGATATTGCCATTGCTAAATTTAATCCAACTGGAACAACATTGTTATATGCAACTTATCTGGGTGGATCAGATAATGAACAACCACATAGTTTAATTGTAGATGGGAATGACAACCTTATTATTTTTGGCACAAGCTATTCCTCCAATTATCCTACCACCACAGGTTGTTTTGATAGTACATTAAATGGTTCAGGAGACATTGTAATTTCTAAATTAAGTCCTAATGGGAACATACTTCTGGGTTCTACCTTCGTTGGAGGATCTGGTGATGATGGAAAAAATACCGATCCAAAATTTACAATTAAAGGTCCTATAAAATACAATTACAGTGATGAGGCCCGTGGAGAAATTATAGCAGACAATAATAATAATTACATCATTGGGAGCTGTTCTAAATCTGCAAATTTCCCTGTCACCGGTGGAACTGTTCAACAGGTTTTTGGAGGTGTTCAGGATGGTGTTGTTTTTAAAATTAATTCGTCTCTTACCGGAATGATCTGGAATACATTCATCGGCGGAAATAGGTATGAAGCCGTTTACGATTGCGTTATTGATATGAATGGTGATTTATATATAACTGGTGGAACAAACAGTACCAATTTCACAACCACTCCAGGAGCTTTAAATACAGTTTACCAAGGCGGGGTTTCTGATGGGTTCCTTGTTCATTTGAATTCTAACGCATCTGTTACTCTTGCTTCCACTTATATTGGAACAAACAGTTACGATCAATCATTTTTTGTAGAGCTTGATTTTAATGGTAATGTTTATTGTACTGGGCAAACAGAAGGCCAGTATCCCGTTTCTTCAGGAGTTTATTCAAATACAAACGGCCGGCAATTTATTCATAAGCTTGATCCAAATTTAAGCACAACAATTTATTCAACGGTTTTTGGTAATGGAAGTGTTTATCCAAACATATCTCCTACTGCTTTTCTGGTTGACACATGTGAAAATGTTTATGTAGCCGGTTGGGGACGTTGTTTGAGTCTTGGGTCGTTTACTTCGGGTAATGTAACCGGTATGCCTATAACTCCCAATGCCTATCAGTCGACAACTGACGGTTGCGATTTTTATTTTTTCGTTTTACAACGCGATGCTTTGTCATTATATTATTCTACATACTTCGGTGGTGCTTCTAGTGCTGATCATGTCGATGGAGGGACAAGCCGCTTCGACAAAAATGGAGTAATCTATGAATCTGTCTGCGCCGGTTGTGGCGGAAATTCAAATTTTCCAACAACACCCGGAGTTGTATCAAACAGAAATAATAGTTTCAATTGCAATAATGGTGTGATTAAGCTTGCATTCAATCTTTACAAAACAATATCAGAAATAGCTACGTCAAATACTTCCGGATGTGCACCTTTTAATGTAACATTCATTAATAAAAGTATCAACAGCGTTACTTATTTAATGGATTTCGGTGATGGAAGTCCTCAAAGTACTTCACCTACCACTACACATAACTATACAACTCCCGGCAATTATAAAGCTATGTTGATTGCTTATAATAATAAAAGCTGCAATCAAAATGATACTTCCTTTATTGATATAAAAGTAATCGCTCCATTGCCACTTCCTACAGTATTTGATGTTACTCAAACTGATCCTTGTGATTCATTTTTTGTAAACACATTGTTTACCTCCAATAACGGACTTCTTTATCATTGGAATTTTGGTGATGGATTTAATACAAATGTTTTCAATCCATCACATTTATATTCGGATAGCGGCGCGTATCAAATCACATTAACTGTTACCGATACAGCATGTCCTGCGAATACGAATACTATTTCAAATACTGTACGCTTTTTATCTCCGGCAGTGTCAGCCTTAATTACACCTGATAATGCGACCAGCGGCTGTGCTCCGCTTAGTATTTCATTCACAAATACAAGTTCTACATCAGGAAATCATTTCTGGGATTTTATGGATGGGAGTGCAATAGATACAGCATATAATACAAACCACCTATTTACTATTCCGGGGAATTATAATGTAATGTTTGTTGTAAACGATAGTCTTAGTTGTAACAATGGCGACTCTGCTTTTGTCAATGTTAATGTGGTGCCATTAATTCCTGTTGTTCCGAATTTTAATACTACACTACATTCATTTTGTTTAAATCCTTCTGCCGATTTTTCTTTTACCGGTTCCGGTGGTAATTTATTCAGCTGGGATTTTGGTGATGGATTTATTGCCACTGGAGCAAATGTTGTACATCCGTATTCTAATGCGGGAGATTACCTTGTTACCCTGACTGTTAATGACACCGTTTGCGGAACTAGCGGAACAACTAGTCAAGTGGTGTCTTTTTATCCTCCAATATCAGCAGTAATTGCTCTTACAAGTGCAAACGTTGGTTGTACGCCATTAAACGTTTCCTTCTCAAATAACAGCAGCACCAATGGAAATCATTTTTGGGATTTTATGGATGGCAGTCCTATTGATACATCCTTCAATATTACTCACTTGTTCACTATTCCGGGAAATTACAAAGTAATGTTTGTCGTAAATGATGTTCGTAGTTGCAATAGAACCGATACTTCTTTTGTAAACATAGTTGTTTATCCGTCTGTTCCTGTAATTCCTGCTTTTAATAAAACTCTTCACCCAAACTGTTTTTCGCCTTCAGCAGATTTTTCTTTTATCGGTTCCGGTGGAAATATTTATACCTGGGATTTTGGTGATGGTAATTCTTCAACAGGAATTAATGTTTCACATACGTATTCTGGTGGAGGCGACTATACTGTTACATTGACCGTAAATGATACACTATGCGGGACAAATGGAACAACAAGTCAGCTGGTTTCTTTTTATCCGCCGGCGAATGCTTCTGTTATTGTTAACGCAAACAAAGGATGCTCGCCATTCAACGCTTCTTTTATTAATAACAGCAGCACCAATGGAAATTTTTACTGGAATTTTATGGATGGCAGTGCTATTGATACTTCTTTCAATACCAATCACACGTTTACTGCTCCGGGAAATTATAATGTCATGTTTATTGTAAATGATTCTCGTAGTTGCAACATTGCAGATACCGCTTTTGTAAATATTACTGTACTGCCTTCCATTCCTGTCATTGCTTCTTTTAATTCAACTCTTCATCCGCTTTGTTTTTCCCCTTCAGCCGATTTTTCTTTCACTGGTTCCGGCGGGAATTTATTTACCTGGGATTTTGGTGACAGTAGTACCGCAACCGGACTTAATGTTTCTCATGCCTTTTCTAATGCAGGTGATTACATTGTTACGCTGATTGTAAAAGATACTCTTTGTGGCGCAAATGGAAGTATAAGTCAGACTGTTTCATTTTATCCGCCGGCGACCGCTTCTGTTAATGTTAGCGCAAACAAAGGATGCTCGCCATTCAACGCTTCTTTTATAAATAATAGTAGCACCAATGGAAATTTTTACTGGAATTTTATGGATGGCAGTGCTATTGATACTTCTTTCAATACCAATCACACGTTTACTGCTCCGGGAAATTATAATGTCATGTTTATTGTAAATGATTCCCGCAGTTGCAATATTGCAGAT
>JANLOW010000319.1:0-17645 GCA_031366785.1 Bacteroidota bacterium
AAGCAGGGAAAGAATTAGCTTCGGGATTAATGGGAAAGGAGAAAAATAGTTTTAATAATCATTGTACTTTTAAAATATATTCGAATACATAATTTTTTTTACTATCGTTTTTGATTTGAGACAATATATTTTCAGCTCGTCAGGCAAGTGGTTTTATTTTAGTGACTTGTAAATTATCCCAACAAGATATTACCGGTGGTCTTCGCTTTGGTTTTTCTATAAACTCTTTGGTGACCATTCCCCCCTTCTTACAACACGGACATTTATCGGGATCAAAATTAAATTCCTCTCTGCATAATTGTTTCCAGTTTTACTTCCCTGTTTTTTCTCACTTGTTACTGGTTGTCCTAGCATAATACATTTTATTGCATGCAGCCGATTGACTGCCCGTGAGGAGAATATTCTAAAGTGTCTGATCTTTACAAAAGCTATTGATAAAATGTGTAATGAAAATCGCCGGAGAAATTATTCTCCTGATATAGTCATTCCTTTTTTCTTTCCTTCTTCAGAGTAATCATTGTAGGAGAATGAAACTTCTGTGCCGGTAATATTTAGAATACTGTGATTGGAGATAGCTACTTTGTGGGAGTACCTGTCAATGTATTCCATTACTCCCTTACTGTTTTGGAACGGATGTTTGGCATATACCACCCACTCTTTTTAAACAGATCAGCCATAAAGTTTTTTCCCTGATTCATGAAAACATTCAATTATTAATGAATGTCAGGTGCAATACTTATAACCATTGTAGTTGTTTTATCAGAATGGTATTTTTTTTAAAACACTCAATTGTGTGAATCATGTAATTTAATTAAAAATTGTGTAACATTTATCTGTGTTAAAAATACACTTTTGCTCATTGTGCAGATTCATTCATAACATAAACTTAAATAAAATGAAAAATTTAACAAAACTCCTTCTAATCACATCCGGCATTACTCTTTTTATTGTAACAATGTCACTTGTACAATGCACAAATCAGACAGACGGCAAAACATCAACAACAATTGAAGAAACTGATGATGCAACAACTACCAACGCAAATAAAATGTTGGCAGAAGGCAAACAAACATTTCGTTTTGAAACATTCGGGGACGAAACTTATTGGACAGATGCACTCCAATTAAACAAAGCAATTGCGGGGGAAAAGAACGGTGGCATTGGTGCGGGACTATCTCCCAATGCCGCACTTGCAGCAGGATTAAAAGTTGATATGGATGTAATTCCTGCTGATGTTGCAGCAGCTATTAAAGCAGGAAAAGTAAATTTATACGACCCCGCAGTTACACTCACACTTTTACAACTCAACGCAGTAGTAGGTGTGAAAGGAACTTTTGATGACAAAAAAAATCTCAAAGCAATCGGACTTACATGTGCATCATGCCATTCAACAGTTGACAACGCATTTGCACCCGGCATTGGGCATCGTTTAGACGGTTGGGCAAATCGTGATTTAAATGTTGGAGCCGTTATTTCAATGGCACCTAATTTAAAACCAATCTCTGATGCTTTAGGTGTTGATATTGTAACAGTAAAAAAAGTTTTAGCAAGTTGGGGTCCCGGAAAATTTGATGCCTTGCTAAATTTAGATGGTAAAGCATTCAGACCAGATGGAAAATCAGCAGCTACGTTAATACCTGAAGCTTTTGGCCATGCAGGCCATACGCTTCACACCTGGACAGGCGGTTGGGGCGATGTAACTTACTGGAATGCCTATGTTGCAAATCTTGAACTAGCAGGTAATGGAACTTTTTATGATGAGCGTTTCAATGATGCAAAAAAATATCCTGTTGCAGCCAAAACAAATGCAGGAAACAAACGTCACAATCCTGATATGATAACAAATAAATTAGCAGCATTGCAATTTTATCAATTAGCAATTCCAGCACCTAAACCACCTGAAGGAAGTTATGATAAAGAAGCAGCAAAGAGGGGCATGATAGTCTTTAACGATAAAGCAAAATGTGCAAGCTGCCATGTGCCCCCACTCTTTACCGAACCCGGATGGAACACCCACAAACCATCCGATATAGGCATAGATGATTTTCAGTCGAGCCGCTCACCTGATAATACATATGTTACACAAGGGTTAAAGGGATTGTGGACACATACAAAAGGTGGATTTTATCATGATGGCAGATTCGCAACGCTCATGGATGTAGTAAATCATTACAACGATTTTAAAAAACTTGCTTTAAGCGAAGCAGAGAAAAAAGATTTAGTTGAATACCTTAAATCGTTATAAGTTTAAACTGGTTTGACAATTGCAAATACTTCCCCGATGTCAGATGCGCAGATAATTAAAAATATTAGTACAAATTTATCCCGGAGCATACTCACTGAATGCGTACATCACCATAAAAGGTTCAGAAGTCATATGCTCATAATATTGGTAAAGAGAGAGGACAGGAAAAAGATATAAAAATATGAAAAGATGGAGCAATGGTGCTGAAAGGTTTGAAAGAATTAGTGGGAAAAGAAAGTCAAGAAATAATTACCACTAAAACAATACCTCATTTATGTCAATTCAAATGCAAATCATTTGGCTTTTTTTATTGTCAATCCCCATTGCCTGCGTGGCATGGACGGTTACACATGAAGAGCTATTTAAAGAACTAAGAGACTATTGTGTTAAACGAAGCCTGCAAGGTAAAACAAGGATTGAAAGAAAGTTTTTTACCTTTTTACTTGTGAGTATTGTTTCAGTCACTACGTTGTCATTTTGTTTTTGTTTTTAACCAATTACAAATTACTCATGGATAATTGGAGAGGTTATGTTATTGCAGGGTTTTCATTAGTATGGATAGCAAATTTTTACATGAGCATATTTGGGTTTATTCGTCAAGATATTAAAAAAGAGAAAACGGAAATTGAGGTAATGGAGAAAAAATCAAAGTTATAATTAACAAATTCAAAGATTAATTTTTTTAAATTTTTCCTTAAACGGTTTGCTAATCCGTTATGCATTTTTGTGCAACTGTGAATAATGTAATCCTTTTTAATAATTGTATAATGAAAACAGTAATTAAGATACAGAATTTTGCAGTGTAGCAATTCCGTTACAATTAAATATCCAATATAATGACCAAAAATCAAAACGACAATCCCAATCAACAAAATGATGACATGTCTAAAGATAAAATTTATCAGGACTATAACAAACAAAAACCTAATCTAAATGACCCCAATCAGAACAAGAACCATCAAGTTGGTGATGATGAGGATGCAATCAGCAAAAAAAGAGAAATAACGGCAAATGTTGGAAACAAATCACAAGAATCTGATTCATCGAGTTATGAAACTAAAAGTAAAAAACAAAAATATAATAATCAAGTGGAGTGATTAAATAAATGTACTAAACATTAACAAAAAACAAAATGAAAAAAATAATTCTTGCTTTTGCAGGCTATTTAATAACACTAAGTGTTTATGCACAAAATTCAAATGAGATAAATAATAATTCAAATAAAATTTTGAATAAAAAAATAAATCCGGAAGGTAACAACCCATACCGAGATAACAATACTACCGATCCGAATATTAAGAATCGAAATGGAGACCTAAACAATAATCCAAATATTCAGGATTCAATACATAATGGAAAATATGAACAGCCAATAAAAGAATCACCTGCAATTAAAACTAATCCGGCAACAAAGAAGGTTACGCGTGCAACAACACCCTTTGAAAAACGAACTGTTAAAACGCGTAAAGATAAAAATATGTATCTCGTTCCTGACACTACTAAGAAAAATATTGATAAAAAATAACGGCTTGATACCAGAATTTAAACAATTTTCAATTCAAACATTATTTAAATATAGTTCAAAATAATTAATTATTATAAATCTCACTATGACAATCATTAAAACAAAATCATCAACTAAAAGCAGTTCAATAAATATTTATTATCAAGAGTATGGCACGGGAAAACCTGTAATATTTATTCACGGCTGGCCTCTTAATCACGAAATGTGGGAGTATCAGTTAGCAGAATTACCAAAACATAATCTCCGTTGCATTGCTTATGACCGCAGAGGGTTTGGCAAATCAGACCGTCCGTGGGAAAGCTATGATTACGATACCCTTGCTGATGACTTAAATGAATTGATAACGCAATTAAATTTATCTGTTGTAACGCTTGTTGGATTTTCTATGGGCGGTGGAGAAATTGCCCGCTATATAGCGAAGTATGGAACAACAAAAATTGACAAAGTCGTTCTCATTAGTTCCGTAACGCCTTTCATGCTTAAAACAGTCGATAACCCCATAGGAGTAGAAAAAGAAATTTTTGATGATATGGTTGAAAAAATTACAACCGACCGTCCTGCATTCCTTGCAGATTTTGGAAAACAATTTTACGGTGTTACGATGCTAAATCAAGTTGTAAGCAAACCTTTATTGGATTGGAATCAGATGCAATGTTTAATGAGTTCGGCAAAAGCAACTGTTGATTGTGTTCGTTCTTTTTCAGAAACTGATTTCAATGCTGATGTAAAAAATATTACCGTTCCTGTTTTAATTATACATGGTGATGCGGACAAAACTGTTCCTATTAGTGTATCGGGAGATAAAACGGCAGCTCTGCTTCCCAATGCTCAATACATTATTTATAAAGATGCACCGCACGGATTATTTATAACCGAAAAGGAAAAGCTAAATGCTGACCTGTTAAATTTTATAGTGGGAGAAGATTCAGTCTATCAATCTTCCAATCAAGAAAAATCAGTGCCAATTAATTAATAATACTAAATAGTAAATCTCATGGTAAAATACGCGCTCTTTGCAACACTCTAAGCTAAATCAGGAATAGAAAACGAAGTAGTAGATTTTTAAATCATAGAATCAATTCAATAACAATTTAAAAACAAACAAAATGGAAAAAGTAAAAACAATTGAAGTGCTAAACACACTTATCACTATCAACAACGATAGAATTGAAGGTTACGAAACTGCGACCAAAGAAACCGAAGAACAAGAATTAAAAACTTTGTTTGCACAATTTATTTCGACAAGTCAAAAATGCAAACAAGAATTGGTAACTGAAGTTACAAATCTAGGCGGGAAAATAGCGGAAGGAACAATGACATCAGGAAAATTCTTCCGCGTTTGGATGGATGTAAAAGCCGCACTTACAGGCAAAGACCGCAAAGCAATTTTGAACTCCTGCGAGTATGGTGAGGACATAGCTGTTGACACTTACAACAAAGCACTTCGTAATAACATGCAAGATATCACTGCGGAACAACAAACAATGTTAAATGCACAACATGCACTCATCAAAGCTGACCATGACAAAGTAAAAGCCATGCGTGATGCTTTGGTAGAAGCTTAATTAGTTCTTAATATGTCAAGTCAAAAACGAAAGAGAGTTCATTCTCTCATTCGTTTTTGATTAATGACTAAAATATTATTACTATTTATTGTTTTAAACTTAGTATAACTAAACTCACTATTTCTAGTTTACACCCAACTCCTATCCAGCCGCATGACTGCTTGTATTTTAAATCACATTAATACTATTCGCAACCATATTAAACTATTTAATGTAGTTTATAATCATTAGAACAATGAAAGCAGCAATAACATCAAAATTTGAAACACTCTATGACACCTACAGCCCATTGCTCTATGGCATTGCATTGCAAATTGCACCAACACAAAAGGAAGCAGAGCAAATTTTTATTACTACATTCACTAATGCGCATCAACAAAATATTGAAGAGCAAAAGTATCCGTCACTCATCATAACACTTTTAAAACTAATAATTCATACAGCACATCTACAATTAAATAACAACATTGGTAAAACAAATTTTAAAATAAAACAATTTAAAAACACACCCATGCTTCACCAAATAATTTGTGAGCAAATGACTATTGAAAACTATTGTATAGAAAACAAAATCGCAAAAGCAGAAGCAATTAAAAACATCAAAGAAGAATTTTCGGAAATCCTAAAAACAAAAACTCATCCAACCATTGAAGAATCAAAGATCGCCATACTAAATTTTGCAAAACTACCCACTCAATAATTCCTAAAGTTTTTAATATTATATTTTTGATAAATTACATATGCCTCTTTGAAATGTAATTCAAATTAAAAACTATAAAAACGTAATATTATGAATCTCTTTCATAGCCCTTCCTTCACTGAACTAAGCGCACTCATAAGTCAATATAGCGACAACAATACTGAATTTTACCTTGGTGTAGAACATGATGGTGAAGTATTAATGGAGACTGATTCCATAAAGGCCCTAAGAATGTTACGCAGATTTAAGTTTTATATGCGAGGTCTGGGTGGAAAAATGTTACAGGGTACTAGTAATGACAATAATAAAAATTTCACTTATAAATTGTATAAAAATCTTTTGTTTTGCTGGAAGAAAAATATGAAAGGTGCTGTTGATTATGATAAATTTTCAAACACTCAAAATCTTGCTCTTTGGCACGAATTGAAAATATTTTCGAATATCATTGCAGATGAAGTAGCTGGGCTGAATTTAAATGACTCACTCGATCATGGCGTATGTGAAAAAAGACAATTAAGACAAAAGTCAAACCCATTTCAATTTAATCTAGGACTTATTGCTTTAACTGAAACTGAAAATTAAATAATCAAGTAGAAATCATGTAATAATTAAAAGTTTTTATGTAATTGTTTTTATTAAATTAAACTAAATCTTTGTAGTGTCAATTAGTCAAAAACGAAAATAAAATTCTCTTAACTGACTGTTAAATAACAATCAATACACGCCAAACAACAAAAAATAAGTGGTGAATCATGATTAAACAAAAGCATCACGAAACGGATGAAGAAAATGAAAAATCAAAAATCAAAGGTTCTGGAAGGGCAGCATATACTTTCAGCAGAATTTTTTAGTCAGGTTGTAGATAGCATGCCCGACTATTCGATATTTACATTGGATAATGACCTAAAAATTAACAGCTGGAGTTCAGGCTCAACGCAATTATTTCAATATGGAGTGGAAGAAATCATGGGAAAAGATTTTGATATAATTTTTACAGAGGAGGACAAAAAAAATGGTATGCCGATGACAGAAATCGCAACAGCATTAAAAGATGGTAAAGTGGCCGATAACAGGTGGCACATTCGTAAAGACGGAAGCAAATTTTATGGATATGGCCAAGTTTACCCTTTATCAGGCTTAGGTGGAAAAACGGTAGGGTATGTTAAAATACTACGAGACCTGACAGAGCGAAGAAGTGCAGAGAAGTATGCTAAAGAAGTGGAAGAACTAAGCGTTCACAAGCAAAGTATTCTTTTTATACTCTCACACGATTTAAGAAGTCTCATAACAGGTGTAACAGGAACGGCTGAATACTTGAACAAAAATTTTGATAAAATGGGCAAGGCTACAGCAAAAGAAATGCTGGCAATGCTTCATAAAACCTCAGTGGAGGAATTAAACTTGTTGGACTACTTAGTAGAATGGGCAAGAATAAAATACGCAGGGGAAGCATTTGCTCCGACAAAAATTGAATTAAACAAATATGTGAAAAAAGTATTTGAGGCCTCAAATGAAATGGCAGTTGCTAATAATATACATCTTCTTAACGATGTGGAAGAAAATATACATGTTTTTGCGGATGGTGAAATGTTGCTTTCTACACTTCGGAACTTGATCTCGAATGCTATTAAGTATTCGCATAATGATGGAAAAATTTCAGTTAGCGCGAAAACAAAAGTAGATGAAATTATTATGGAAATAAAGGATACCGGAATTGGTTTATCAAAAGAAACAAAGGATAAACTTTTTAGCCCGCAAATATCTACTATTTCATCCACATGGAAAAAGGATAAAGAAGCAGGAATAGGGTTTTTATTATCGAAAGGATTAGTGGAAGTAAATGGTGGCAAAATATGGGTAGATAGTATAGAAGGCGAAGGCTCATCCTTTTATTTTACGTTGCCAATAGGCAAATCTATCAATAAAAAAAGTGAAAGGGAAAAAATATACCGCGACATAGTAAGTTGAATGAGTCGTAAATAAATTTATCCACCAAATAATCTTTGGTGGTTCCTGTTTCATTGTTGTAAATCATTTCCGGAACAGCTACAAAAGCCGATATGTTCTACAAATGCTAACTCCAACTTTCGGAATTTTAATTAGCTTTGATGATAAAATTAAATGTACGTCATCGGTAAAAATTAAAATATGAAATACCTGGCTATCCTCCTTATTCCTTTTATTACTGCTTGTAGTAACAAAAACCAATACGATATAATAATCCGCAACGGACTGATTTATGATGGGAACGGTAGCAAACCATTTAAAGGTGATATTGCTATTAATTCAGACACTATTGCTGCTATAGGCAACTTGAGCAATGCTTCAGCCATAGAAATTATTGATGCTAAAGGAATGGCGGTATCCCCCGGCTTCATCAACATGCTTAGCTGGGCTACAGAATCATTGATTAAAGATGGACGCTCGCAAAGCGATATACGGCAAGGAATAACGTTAGAAGTAATGGGAGAAGAATCGAGCATGGGACCTCTGAACGAACGTTTGAAAATACAGATGAAGAATAGCCAGCAGGATATTAAATATAATGTTGAATGGAATACGCTTGGTGAATATCTGGATTACCTAGAGAAGCGAGGTGTTTCATGTAACATCGCTTCATTCATAGGATCAGGAACGGTTCGATCGTATGTTGTCGGTGATGATAACCGCGTTGCCACTCCTGCAGAACTCGACAGCATGAGATGGTTGGTGAAGCAGGCAATGCAAGAAGGTGCTATGGGCGTGGGTTCATCGCTTATTTATCCGCCCGATTGTTTTGCCAACACTGCTGAATTAATTGCTTTATGTAAAGAGGCATCGAAGTATGGCGGTTCGTATATTTCTCACATGCGAAGTGAAGGCAATCGTTTGTTGGAAGGAGTTGAAGAATTGATTACGATTGCCAAAGAGGCAAATGTTCATGCCGAAATTTACCACCTGAAAGCAGCAGGTAAAGAGAATTGGCATAAAATGGATTCCGTAATTTAAGAGAGTGGAAAATGCAAGAGCAGAAGGAATAAATATTACTGCCGATATGTACACTTATACAGCTGGTGCGACTGGATTGACAGCTTCTTTCCCTCCTTCATTGCAAGATGGTGGTTTTGATAAACTCTGGAAAAGATTACAGGTCCCTTCTATTCGCATGAAAATGAAAAAAGCGATGAACACCAATGCTACAGATTGGGAGAATTTATATTATGGCGCCGGCAGTCTTGATAAGGTAATCTTACTTGCCTTTAAACAGGACTCATTAAAAAAATATACCGGTATGACTCTTCAAGAAGTTGCAACGATGCGTGGCACTTCTCCCGAAGAAACGGCAATGGATTTAATTGTTCAAGACAGCACAAGAATAGAAGTTGCCTATTTCTTAATGAACGAGGAAAATATAAAAAAAGAAATTGCATTACCATGGGTGAGCTTTGGTTCTGATGAAGGTTCTTATTCACCCGAGGGTGTTTTTCTCAAATCCAATCCACATCCAAGAGCTTATGGTAATTTTTCTAGAGTGATAGGTAAGTATTCGAGAGATGAACATGTGTTGTCATTGGAAGAATTAATTCGTAAATTATCCAAATTTCCGGCAACGAATTTGACATTGAAAAAAAGAGGCGAATTAAAAGTCGGTAACTATGCTAATGTATTGGTTTTTGACCCCGCAATAGTATATGACCATGCTACCTTTGATAAGCCACATCAATATGCAACGGGCATGGCTCATGTTTTTGTAAATGGCATTCAGGTGCTGAACAATGGAATTCATACAGGTGCTAAACCGGGTAAGTTTTTAAAAGGCCCCGGATGTAATGCTCCGACAAATGTTGTTACCAAGAAATAATTTAAACTTCGTATTAAAGACAATAATAAAACCAATGGAAAACAAACAAGACGTTGAGAAAATTCTTAAAAGTAAATATGTACCAACTGCTGAATTTTATAGCCAAATAATTGACAGTTTGCAAGATTATTCAATTTTAACAATAGATAATAAATTTAAGATAAATAGTTGGAGTTCCGGATCTGTAAAAATATTTGGTTACGAAACAGACGAAGTTATTGGAGAACCTTTCGACATAATATTTACTGAAGAAGATTTAAAAATTGGTATTCCGAAAAAAGAAATTGAAACAGCTTTAAAAGAAGGTAGATCAACAGATAATAGATGGCACATTGCTAAAGACCAGAACCTTTTTTATGCTTATGGTTTGGTTTTCCCACTCATTGGCTTAGACGGAGAGTTGCTGGGTTATGTTAAAATATTACGCGACTTAACAGATAGGAAACAATCAGAAGATGCTATCAAAAAATATGTCAGAGAATTGGAAGATCTTAATACTCATAAAGAAAGTGTTTTGGCAATACTGTCACACGATTTAAGAAGCCCCCTTTCGGCTATTATTGGAACCGCAAAATATTTGAAAGAAAATTTTCATAAAATGAAGTCCGATGCTGTTCAGGAAATGCTTGACTTACTATATAAATCATCAACGGATGAATTAGATATGTTAGATTATTTAGTAGAATGGGCCAGAATAAAATACGCTTCGGATGTATTTACGCCTACAAAAATAATTCTAACATCATACATAGATAAAGTCTTTGAAACTTTGAAAGAAACAGCTTCTATAAACACGATTAATCTTCATCACGAAATTGAAGCAGATACTTCTGTATTTGCTGATGGAAAAATGTTAATTTCTATCATTCAAAATATAGTTTCTAATGCGATAAAACATACAGAAAAGGGAGGGACAATAACTGTTTCAGCAAAAAGCAAAGATGACAAAATTATTGTTCAGGTTAAGGACATTGGAATCGGTATGTCTAAAGAAATAATGGAAAAACTTTTTACACCACAAATAAAAACCCTTTCAGAAACAAGAAAAAAAAATAAAGGGGCTGGAATTGGATTACTTTTAGTAAAAGGATTTTTAGAAAAAAATGGCGGAGAAATATGGGTAGAAAGTATAGAAGGTGAAGGCTCCTCTTTTTATTTTACATTACCCATTGAAAAACCTTTAAATAAAATAAGCAGTTCTGACGAAATTATGTTTAATGAAAGTGAATAATACATAGATTTGAAAAAATATTTCGTGCTAAGATAATTCTTTAAGTAATTTGTGTTTTGTAAGAAAAGAGTAACGTTCAATCAATGTAAAATTAAAACGCAATCAATTTACTATATGCTCAAACCTCAATTGAAAAACTACATAAGTTAAGAAATATTTAAAAAACGAAATGGAAAAATTTATAATATTAGCACAAATTACTATAGCAATATCTGTTGCTTATGTTTGGATTTTTAGGTTTGACAATGTTGTTAAAGAATTTAAACAATTCGGATTAAGCGATTTAACCCGAAGCTTTGTAGGAGCATCTAAAATCTCTTTATCTACATTGCTTGTTATGGGTATTTGGTATTCATCATTAGTTCTTATTCCATCTGTTCTTATGGGCCTGCTCATGATAGCAGCTCAATATTTTCATTTTAAAATAAATAATTCTTTTATTAAACATCTACCCTCTCTAATTCTTTTGATTTTGTGTATTTTTATGGCACTGGCATCCATATAATAATTTAGATATGAACATAGATAAAATATGCGCACTAATATCAAGTTTGTCTTTTTTTGCATATGTTGTCACTTATTTTACATCATCCAATATGAAAAATGAATTCAAGAGGTTTAGGTTAGAAAAATTTGGTCTATTAACAATAGTTTTAGAATTTTTGGGAGCTACTGGTTTAATAGTAGGACTAAAATTCAACTCAATTTTAATAATTTCATCTTTTGGTCTTGCCTTACTAATGTTATTTGGCTTAATTGCGAGAATAAAATTAAAAGATAGCATTTGGATTTCTTTACCGGCCTTATTTTATATGGTTTTAAATACTTATATTTTTTGGGCTTCAATAAAATAATTTACAATTATCAATTGCAACATTTGTTATAAATTCAAGAAAAGAAATTTTAATGATTCCGGAAATTTCAGAATGCTAAAAATCCATTACATCACTCGACCGAAAAACTTTATTCATATTGCCAGGTAAAACAACGAACTCATAACTGACTTCAAGAAATTTAAAGATATCAAATTTAATTTTAATAATAAAAAAAATAAATTGAAATGACAACTAAAAATCAAATCGGACTTGACAAAACAAAAAGCAAACATTTAGCAGACAATCTGAATAGCCTTTTAGCGAATTACATGATGTTCTATCAAAATACAAGAGGTTTACATTGGAACATTAAAGGTGATAAATTTTTTGAATTGCATTTAAAATTTGAAGAACTATATACAAATCTATTGGTTAAAGTAGATGAAGTGGCAGAACGGATATTAACATTAAGCGCAATTCCTCTTCACACTTTTGACGATTATATAAACACTGCAAAAATCACAATAGTAAAAAATGTATCTGATGGAAAGAAAGGTGTTCAAACAATTTTAGAGGCATTTGAAATTATAATTATTGAACAAAGGGAATTGCTTAAACTTTCTGCTGATGCAGGTGATGAAGGTACAAATGCGTTAATGAGTGATTACATTCGCGAACAGGAAAAATTAGTGTGGATGTATTCTTCTTACTTGAATTAGTGGCATATGAATATAAGTAGATAGGCAATGGTACAAAACAAACAAGTTAATTATGAGCACTTTTTTAAAGGCTAAATGGCAAAATTTAATAATGGCAAATTATGAAATCGCACCATCGTATTTAACACCCTATTTGCCTAAGGGTGTTGAACTGGATTACTTTTATGGTAAATCGTATGTGAGTTTGGTGGGTTTTTTATTTAAGGATAGTTCGATTTTTAATATACCAATACCTTTAATGGGGACTTTTGAAGAAGTGAATCTTCGTTTTTATGTTATTCGCAAAGTGGGAAATGAAATAAGGCATGGCGATGTTTTTATTAATGAAACAGTTCCCAATAAAATAGTGGCATGGGTAGCTAATAAACTTTATAAGGAACATTATATAGCCATTCCGACAAAACATAAATGGAAATTATCAAGAGACAAAAAAGAAATTGAGTATCAATGGAAAGTGAAAACTTTATGGAACAGCATCAGAGTAGATGCGTCAGCCAACAATCAAAAAATGGCATCAGGCAGTATGGAAGAATTTATTTTTGAGCATTATTATGGTTATACCAAAGTAGATTCTACACATAGTATTGAATATAAAATTAACCATCGAAGTTGGATGATTAATGCCATCCATCATTACCAGATTAAATGTGATTTTGCTGCTTTTTACGGGAGCGATTTTGAGATATTAAATACTTCAAAGCCTTTTTCAGTTATGCTTGCTGAAGGTTCTGAAATTAGTGTGGATTGGAAACGTGTAAACTTTTAATAGTAGGATTGAATGAAAGGTGTAAAAAAAGAAAATCTGCCTTCTAAAATTTGTTTAATTTGTAATAAGCCCTTTACATGGAGAAAGAAATGGGATAAATGCTGGAACGAAGTAAAATATTGCAGTGATAGATGCAGAATTAGATAAATGATATAGCCTTGAAGAACACAAAAACATTGCGATTGATATTAGGTGATCAACTCAATATAAATCATACCTGGTACAATACGGTTGATGATTCAGTGACCTATGTTTTAATGGAAATTAGAAGTGAGACAGATTATGTCCAACACCATATTCAAAAGGTTATTGGTTTTTTTGCGGCCATGCGAAATTTTGCAAATGAATTAGAAAAAAAAAAACATAAGGTAATTTATATCAGCATAAATAATAAAAAGAATTTACAAAGCTTTGATAAAAATTGTGATTCACTTATTTCAACACACAAATTTACAAAGTTTGAATATCAATTACCGGATGAATACAGACTGAGTGAACTTTTGAAACATTTTACCGGCAAATTAAATATAGCATTTAGTGTAAGTGATACGGAACATTTTTACAGCACAAGAAATGAATTGAAGGATTTATTTGCAGGCAAGAAAATGTATTTGATGGAAACCTTTTATCGATACATGCGAAAAAAACACCATGTTTTAATAGTTGATGGTGATAAACCTATGAATGGAAAATGGAATTTTGACGAAGATAACCGCCAGAAATTACCCAAAGATCATAAACATTTTACTCCCCTACTTTTTTCTAATGACTTGCATGAAATTGAAGTTGAAATTTCAAAAGCAAATATTAAAACAATTGGCACAGTAGATAGTAAAAATTTCTTATGGCCAATAAACAGAGCTCAATCGTTAGAATTACTTAATTTTTTTATTAAAAATTGTTTGCCATTATTTGGCACTTTCCAAGATGCAATGGCTCCCAATGAATGGTCTATTTACCATTCACGTTTATCATTCTCTTTAAATACAAAATTACTTTCCCCAAAAGAAGTTGTCGACAAAGCCATTGAAGCATACAATAAAAAGCCGGACAAAATTGCTTTTCACCAGTTAGAAGGTTTTGTCAGACAAATTATCGGTTGGCGAGAATATATGCGTGGTATTTATTGGCTAAAGATGCCCGAATATGCCACGCTTAATTATTTTAAAAATAAATCTAAATTACCAAATTGGTTTTGGACAGGAAAAACCAAAATGAATTGTCTAAAAAATAGCATTGATCAATCTCTTCAATATGCTTATGCACATCACATTCAACGTTTAATGATTACAGGGAATTTTGCTTTAATAGCCGGCGTGCATCCTGATGAAGTCGATGCATGGTATTTAGGAATTTATATTGATGCTATCGAATGGGTCGAAATTACAAATACCAGAGGAATGAGTCAGTTTGCCGATGGTGGAATAGTTGGCACAAAACCTTATTTAAGCTCGGCTTCTTATATAAATAAAATGAGTTCCTATTGCACAGGATGTTATTATGATAAAGGAAAAAAAACAGGTGAAAAAGCTTGTCCATTCAATAGTTTATACTGGAATTTTTATGACAAACATGAAGATAAGCTGGCAAAAAATCCGAGAATAGGTATGATGTATAATGTTTGGAAAAAAATGCAACCCAATGCAAAAGCAGATCTATTAGAACAGGCTAATTACTACCTCTCACATATCAACGAATTATAAATGAATAGAGAAACCGGAAATAAAATCGCTAAGAAATAAAGCGACTATAGTTTATTGCAACTGGCAATTGAAATGGAAAATGTATAAATTTAATCTCATTATAACCTCTTTCTTAGGCATGAAATAAGCGGAACAGGAAACAAATAACCGAAATTATGGCGTAAAAATGATAAGCAATCACCATATTTGCATCAATAAATAATATGCACATGAAAAAAATTATTATCATCAATGGACTCGTTGCAGGCATTATTGTTTGTGTTTTAATGTTGGCGAGTGTCAACTACTTTAGCCATTGTGAAGGCAATGTTGATTATAACACCAGCATGCTTATCGGATATGCTTCTATGCTCGATGTTTAAAAATCCATTTTTTAATGCAATGATAACTTACTTAGAAATTTTACCGGTCGGATTGATTGTAACACTAATCAGTTCATTCATTCTAAAAAGAAAAACAGCAAAAAAATAATCAGAAAAAAACAGCCATGAAAAAAACTACTTTATTAGTTATAGCATTGGTAACATCATTCTGTTTTGGCTTTGCTTTCAAAGCAAGCATAACCACAAATGAAACCGAAAACACAGCCCTGAAAAGAGTAACAAGCATTGGCGGTATTTTTTTCAAATGCAAAGACACTAAAAAAATGAGAGAATGGTATCAAACACATTTGGGTTTGAATACTAATAAATACGGGACAGTCTTTGAATGGTTTCAAGGCGCAGACAGCACAAAGAAAGGATTTACGCAATGGAGTCCGTTTTCAGAAAAGACAAAATATTTTGAACCATCAACAAAAGATTTTATGATAAATTACAGGGTAGAAAATTTAGATGCCCTTGTTGGAGAACTGAAAAAAGAAGGAGTTACTGTAACGGATACCATTGAAACAGCGAGTTACGGAAAATTTGTTCATATCATGGATATTGAAGGAAACAAAATAGAATTGTGGGAACCAAACGATATTGAATATGAAAAACTCGGTGTTGAAATGGGTAGCAAAACGACCAAATGATTCTGACACTTTTATTCACAGTAATTTTCGCATTTGATCGTTGTACTTTGAAAAATTAAATACGTACATACCAATCTTTACTTTTACATTAGTTATATTTCATTCTTAATAAGACTTGTTAGCATGAAATTTTAATTCATCAATATAATTAACTTTAAAAAAATAAATGGAAACCCACGCACACCACTTACATAAAGCGCCAGGAAATAATTTCCGGCATTACTTTTTTGAATTTTTTATGTTATTTCTGGCAGTATTTTGTGGGTTTTTAGTTGAAAATTTCAGAGAGCACAAAATTGAAAGTGATCGGGCAAGTGAACTGGCTAAACATTTTTATGATTAATTAAAAAACGACTCAATAACCGCAGTAATAAAAGTTAATAATAGAATCAGGCAGGAAAATTCTTTAAAGTACCTGATGAAATATTTTAAGGACAGCAGCCTCACAGATGTATCCAAATCATTTGCTATAAATTTTGAGTACGGTATCAACTTCCGAACGCCTTCTGTTTTTGAACCGCGAACTATTATTCTTGAGCAATTAAAAAATTCAGGTTCGCTTCGTTATTTTAGAAATGAAGAAATACAAAATCTCATTGGTGATTTAACGGTTGCCATCCGCAATATTAATGATCGGCAAGATCTTGAATCAAAAGCAAGATTTGAATATCTTAATCCTATTTTAGTAAACCAGCACGATTTCGACTTCTGGATAGCAATAACCAACGATTCTAAAATAGATTTTTTAAAAGCTATAAGTGAGTATTCAAAAAAAGATACAATAATTCCTTTTCATTTAAAGGGCATGGAGAAAATTGATAAGAAATACATTATTAATTCAATTGGCTTTTATTGCTATAATGCCATAACTTCCACTCGGCAGATTCATATTCAAAAATATATTGAAATAAATGCACAATTGCTTTCTATTATCCGAAAAGAATATCATCTAAATTAATGTTCTAAGATTAAAATATGTCGCTAATCTACATAATACCAATTTTGATATTTTTTGTTTTTGTAATTTATAGAAATAGAAGAAGAAAATAATAATTTATATTTACCAAATGAGAAAATATATACTATACATATTATTTATATTTACAATCAATTCTAACGCTCAAACATTAGTTGACACAAACAAAGTTTGGAATGTTGTATCATGCTTAAACTTTGGTCCATGCGGTACTACTACCTTTCGTTTCGGCGGAGATACTATAATTGGAAATTATTACTATAAAAAAATGATAGTAAATAATGTTTCTTGGTTCCTTAATATTTTCCCTGTTCCTGTTGCGGCAAGGGAAGATTTAAACACTAAAAAAATTTACTTTCATGATGGAAGTAATGAATATCTGGGTTACGACTTTTCATTGTCGAAAGGTGACACTTTCACTACTAATTTTACAGGTTGCAGCCGTCAAATGATTGTTGACTCGATAGATATGATTACACTTCTAAACGGAGAATTGCGAAAACGAATTCGTTTTTCAGGGTCGGATACATGGATAGAAGGAATT
>JANLOW010000353.1:0-17006 GCA_031366785.1 Bacteroidota bacterium
CAAATAGCGAAATCTTTAGAGCCAGAACAAATTAAGGAATCAACAGAACCACCGAGTAAAATATTTATCACCGAAAAAATCACTAAATAATTTACAAGTAATATCAATGCAGGTTAAAAAAGATATCATGTGGAGGATTAATGTTTCCTTCATCCTCCTTTGTATTATGGGGGTTGTGATACTTGGACAAATATTAAAAATTCAGATTGTTGAAGGGCCTAAAATTCTAGCACATGCTGATAGCCTTACGTTGAAATACAAAAACATACCTGCAAGCCGTGGAAATATTTTTTCATCAGATGGCCGACTCATGGCTACTTCAGTTCCTATTTATGATATAAGAATCGATACGAAATCCGGCGGGCCTTCCAATGATATTTTTAATAAAAATTTCAATGAAGGAATTGATTCTTTGGCAATTTGCCTCTCTCAACTTTTTAAAGATCATTCCGCTGCCGAATACAAACATGCAATTAAAGAAGCTCGGTCAAACGGCGAACGATATTTTCTGATTAGACGAAATGTCAGTTACTCAGATTTACAACAGTTAAAAAATTTTCCACTCTTCCGCTTAGGCCGTTATAAAAGTGGTTTGCGTATCGAACAAAAGGAAATGCGCGAACTTCCTTTCAAAATGCTCGCATCCCGGACTATCGGTTATATGAGAGACGTAAAACCTGTTGGTATTGAATCTTCTTTTAATGAGGAACTGACGGGTATTGGAGGTAAACGGCTAATGCAAAAAATAAGTGGAAATGTTTGGATGCCGATTACTGATAAAGATGTTGTTGATCCTAAAGATGGAAATGATCTGATAACGACAATCGACATAAATATTCAAGACGTTGCTGAAAACTCTCTCGAAAAACATTTACGCTTGCATAATGCCGATCATGGATGTGCTGTACTTATGGAAGTATCCACCGGAGAAATAAAAGCTATCGCTAATCTTTCCAGAACCGAGCAAGGTAATTATATTGAAGATTTTAATTACGTAATCGGCGAAGCAACTGAGCCGGGATCTACAATGAAAATGGCTTCCATTCTCGCTGCTATCGATGACGGACTTGTAGAGCCAACGGATACTGTATTTGTAGGTAATGGTGTTTATAATTATTTCGGGCAATCGATGAAAGATTCTCATGCACCACGATCTAGCCGTCTCTCTATTCAACAAGCTTTTGAAACGTCTTCCAATGTTGGAATATCCAGAACTATATGGAATGCATACGTGAAAAAACCTCAGTCCTTTATTGATAAATTAAAGTCATTTGGTCTTGGTCAACCTATAAAACTTGAAATAGAAGGAGAAGGTATACCTGTTATCAAAAATACGAATGATAAATCATGGTCTGCTGTTTCTCTTCCATGGATTTCTATCGGATATGAAACAACAATAACTCCATTACAAATGCTCACTTTTTATAATGCCGTTGCTAATAATGGAAGGATGGTCAAACCTCATTTTGTAAAAGAGATCAGAAATCATGGTCAACTTATAAAATCTTTTTCAGTTGAAATAATAAAAGATTCAATTGCTTCTCCTTCCTCTTTGCAAAAAGTAAGAAAGATGATGGAAGGTGTTGTTGAAAGAGGTACGGCATCAACATTGAATACCTCACCATACAAAATTGCAGGAAAAACCGGAACCGCGCAAATTACCCAAAGTAAATATGGTTATTTAAAAGACCACCCTTCTTACCAGGCTTCATTTGTTGGTTATTTTCCGGCGGATGCTCCTAAATATTCCTGCATGGTGGTAGTTTATTCACCATCAAATGATGTTTACTATGGAGGCGCTGTTGCTGCTCCTGTTTTTAAAGAAATTGCTGATAAGGTTTATTCAAACCATATCGAATTACATAGTGCTCCGCAGAATACCGATTCATCAATAATCCATCTTCCTATTGCTAAAGCCGGGCAACAAAAAGAACTGAAGAAAATTCTGGCCGAACTAAATATACCTGTTTATGTAAATGAGGAAGGCGCTTTAAATGTATCAGTAAAAACAAGTAATGATAAACTTGTTTTAAATGAAATGAAAACACAAACCGGACTAGTTCCAGATGTTTCAGGAATGGGTATGAAAGACGCATTATACATCCTTGAGAATGCGGGCCTGAGAGTGAAATGCACCGGAAGAGGAAATGTCATTCGGCAATCAATTTCTGCCGGGACCAGATTCAATAAAGGACAAACTATTTCAATCGAACTGGGCATATGAAAATCCTTAAAGACATTCTTTATAAAGCAGGAATAATAAATGTCGCCGGACCAATGGATATTGGTATAACAGATATTTGTTTTGATTCCCGTCTTGTTAAAGAAGGAAGCCTATTTGTCGCTATTAAAGGAACCCAATCCGACGGACATTCCTACATTCCATATGTTTCCGAAAAAGGTGCTGTAACAATAGTTTGTGAAGTTTTACCATTAGATATACTTGCCGGAATAACTTATGTACAAGTACAAAACAGTTCTTCTGCATTAGCATATATCGCGTCAAATTATTTTGAAAATCCGTCTGAAAAATTAAAACTTATCGGGATTACAGGCACCAATGGTAAAACAACAACAGCCACTCTTCTTTTCCATTTATTTCGTTCGCTTGGATACAAATGCGGCTTATTGTCAACAATAAAAAATCAAATAAATGATAAAGTAATTTCTGCAACCCATACAACGCCGGATCCTCTTCAAATAAATTCTCTTTTATCAGAAATGGTAAGTGAAAAATGTACACATGTTTTTATGGAAGTTAGCTCCCATTCTGTCGTTCAAAAAAGAACGGACGGGCTTGTATTCGCAGGAGGAGTTTTTACAAACATCACCCATGACCACCTCGATTATCACAAAACTTTTGAGAATTATATTAAAGCGAAAAAAGAATTTTTCGATAACCTTTCTTCACAAGCATTTGCAATAGTAAATGTGGATGATAAAAATGGCATGGTAATGCTTCAGAATACCAAAGCTTCGAAGTATTCGTATGCTTTGCGTTCAATGGCTGATTACCGTTGCAAGCTGATTGAAAATGATTTTTCCGGATTACTCATTAATATCGATGGACAGGAAGTCGTTTGCAGGCTTGTCGGAAGTTTTAATGCTTATAACCTGACTGCTGCTTATGCAACTGCTATATTATTGGGGGAACAAAAGATTGATATTCTCTCTGCACTTAGTGTTCTTGGTCCTGTAGAAGGCAGGTTCGATTTTATCACTTCTCCCGGTAAAATCACCGGCATAATTGATTATGCTCATACACCTGATGCATTAAAAAATGTGCTTTCAACAATTCATGATATCAATGGCGGACAAGGTCGTGTAATTACAATTGTCGGATGTGGCGGCGATCGTGATAAAACAAAAAGACCGATCATGGCAAAAATTGCCTGTGAGATGAGCGATAAGGTTATTCTCACCAGCGATAATCCGCGTTCGGAAGATCCGGTTGAAATTATTCATCAGATGGAAGAAGGTATTTCTATTTCTGAAAAGAGAAAAGCAATTTCTATTACCGACAGAAAAGAAGCAATTAAAACCGCTGTAAGTTTTGCTCAACCGGGAGATGTAATACTTGTTGCCGGCAAAGGGCATGAAAAGTACCAGGAAATAAAAGGAGTTCGTTCCCCTTTTGATGATAAAAAAATTTTAGTCGAGCTATTTAAAATCATGGCCTAAATGCTGTATTACCTTTTCGCATATCTAAAAGACAATTTCAATCTGCCGGGAGCAGGGGTATTTCAATACATCTCATTCCGTGCGGCTTTAGCTTTAATCACATCTCTGATTATTTCTTTGCTTTTCGGAAAACGAATTATAGGCTATCTGCATAAAAAACAAGTTGGAGAAACTGTTCGTGATCTTGGACTCACTGGGCAAAATGAAAAGCAAGGTACACCGACCATGGGAGGTCTTATTATCATTGGAGCTATTCTCGTTCCAACATTATTGTTCGCCCGTCTCATAAACGTTTATGTAATCATTATGATAGTAACTACCATTTGGCTTGGTACTATTGGATTTGTTGATGATTATATTAAAGTATTTAAGAAAGACAAAGCTGGTTTGGCCGGAAAATTTAAGATTCTTGGCCAAATTGGTTTGGGTTTAATAATAGGCTTCACTCTTTATTTTAATCCAAATGTTGTTGTCAAAGAAAGAATTTACAAAGATGCAATTACAGTAAAGCATCAAAGCACTAATGTAATTGATGATATGCGCCAGAACGAGAATATACTTTATTCTCCGATTGCAATTAAATCTACAAAAACAACAATTCCATTTATAAAAAATCATGAATTTGATTATTCAATTCTGATATCATGGATGGGGAAAGGGATGCAACGTTATGCATGGCTTATTTTTATTCCAATAGTAATGTTCATTATTACTTCTGTCTCAAATGGTGCAAACATCACTGATGGAATTGATGGTCTTGCAACCGGAACTAGTGCCATAATCGGAGCAACACTTGGAATACTGGCTTATGTTTCGGGTAATACTGTTTTTGCAAACTATTTAAACATTATGTACATCCCAAATGCAGGTGAGCTCGTGGTTTTTATTGCCGCTTTTGTAGGAGCATGTGTAGGTTTTCTATGGTACAATGCTTATCCGGCACAAGTATTTATGGGAGATACAGGCAGCCTTGCCCTCGGCGGTATTATAGCGACTTACGCTATTGCCATAAGAAAAGAACTTCTGATTCCAATTCTGTGCGGAATTTTCCTTGTAGAAAATCTTTCTGTGATGTTGCAAGTCAGCTATTTCAAATATACAAAAAGAAAGACGGGGGAGGGAAAGAGAATTTTCAGAATGTCGCCCATCCATCATCATTATCAGAAACTGGGTTATCATGAATCGAAAATTGTTTCACGATTCTGGATTATCGGAATAATGCTGGCAGTACTTACAGTAGTAACACTCAAATTAAGATGATGGTTAAAGAAGAAATCAAATCATCTGTAATTAACAGGTTGGTTATTATTGGCGCAGCAGAAAGTGGAATTGGTGCCGCTGTTTTGGCTACTAAAAAAGGATTGGATGTATTTGTAACGGACAATGGTATTATTAAAGAAGAATATAAACGGCTACTCACTCATCATTCAATATCTTTCGAAGAAGGCTCACATACAGAAAAAAATATTTTAAACGCAAGTGAAATTATTAAGAGTCCGGGGGTCCCAGAAAATTCAGAATTATTGAAAAAGGTAAGAGCTTCTAATATCCCAGTCATAAGTGAAATAGAATTTGCCGGAAGATATACTACTGCTAAAATGATTGGTATTACCGGTACCAACGGTAAAACAACTACAACAATGTTGATTTATCACATTCTTAAAAAAGCCGGATTAAATGTAGGCCTCGGCGGGAATATTGGAAAAAGTTTTGCCCTTCAGGTTGCAGAACATAATTACGATTATTATGTTTTGGAGCTAAGCAGTTTTCAGCTTGACGATATGTATAAGTTCAAGTGTGATGTTGCAATTCTTACGAACATAACTCCTGATCACTTAGACAGGTATAATTACAAATTGGAGAATTATGTCAAATCAAAATTTCGCATTCTGCAAAACCAAACATCTTCAGATGCATTTATTTATTGTGCCGATGATCCTATTACATCGGAATACCTTCCTACTGCTAATATAAAGGCCCATTCATATCCTTATTCAATTCAAAAGAAACAAGAAGAAGGAGCCTGGCTTGAAGAAAATCAAATACACTTTTTAACCAATAATAAACACCTAACTATGCTAATACATGAACTCGCCCTTCAAGGGAAACACAATCTTTACAATTCAATGGCAGCAGGAATAGCAACACGTGTGCTTGATATTCGAAAAGAAACAATTCGCGAAAGCCTTTCTGACTTTAGAAATGTTGAACACCGTCTTGAACTTGTTTCAACAGTTCACGGAATTGAATTCGTTAATGACTCAAAAGCAACAAATGTTAATTCAACATGGTATGCTTTGGAAAGTTTCTCTAAACCTGTAATTCTGATTTTAGGCGGAGTCGATAAAGGAAACGATTATTCAACACTGATGGATCTAATAAAAGAAAAAGTAAAGGTTATTGTCTGCCTCGGTAAGGACAATAAAAAGATAATCAAATCATTTAAAAGTATCGTTCCTTCTATAGTCGAAACATCTTCTGCAGAAGAAGCAGTCCAAACTGCTTATCGTTTAGGTAAAAAAGGAGATGTTGTTCTTCTTTCACCGGCATGTGCAAGTTTCGATCTTTTTGAAAACTACGAAGACAGAGGAAGACAATTTAAAAAAGCAGTAAGAAACCTTTAAGAGTAAAATTGTTAAATATTAATAAACCGTATAAATGCAAGCTACCTGGCTCGATAAACATTTCAAAGGAGATCGGACGATCTGGCTGATCGTTTTTGTTTTATCCATTTTTTCTTTGCTTGCTGTCTATAGCAGCACAGGAACTCTTGCGTATAAATATAAAAGTGGTAATACGGAATATTATCTCATCAAACATTTAATAATCCTTGGATTTGGACTCGCTCTTATGTATGGTGCTCATCTGGTAAAGTATACTTATTTCTCGAGAATCTCTCTTGTTGCTCTCTGGCTTACAATCCCACTTCTTCTATTAACTTTGATACTCGGTACTAATTTTAATGAAGCAAGTAGATGGCTAACTCTTCCAGGTACAAATATTACATTTCAAACATCCGATTTTGCCAAGCTTGCTTTGATAATGTATGTAGCACGTATGCTTTCAAAAAAGCAAGGTGAAATTGATACTTTCAAATCAGCTTTTTTCACCGTAATAGTTCCCGTATTATTAGTATGTGCTTTGATTCTGCCGGCAAATTTCTCAACTGCTGCTATGGTTTTTCTTTCTGCCTGTTATTTAATGTTTATAGGAAGAATGAGAATTAAATTTATTTTTGGAATGATCGGAATTGGCATTGCAAGTTTTGGTCTCTTTGTTTTAATTTCACTCGCTACGGGAAATAACGGCCGAATTTTGACATGGAAAGCACGAGTCGAAAACTTTATAGCAGGTGATGATACAGAAAATTACCAGACTGAACAAGCGAAAATAGCTATAGCGGGTGGAGGACTCGTCGGAAAATTTCCCGGCAATAGTGTTCAAAGAAATTTCCTTCCTCATCCGTATTCAGATTTTATTTATGCAATTATTATTGAAGAATATGGTTTCATCGGCGGAGCTTTTATTCTCTTTTTATATATTCTTTTATTCTTCCGGGTAATACGTTTTATTCACCATAGTCCCATGGCTTTCGGAACATTGCTGGCCGCCGGATGTGCTTTCACTCTAGTCTTCCAGGCACTCATTAATATGGCTGTAGCAGTGAATTTGTTTCCTGTAACCGGCCAACCTCTTCCTATGTTAAGCATGGGAGGAACTTCTATATGGTTTACCAGCCTTTCTCTTGGTGTTGTTTTAAGTGTTAGCCGACAGGTTGAGAAAGAGAAAAAAGAAGGGGGGCGAGAACTTGCAGCTGCGTAAACTTCGCGTTATAATTAGTGGAGGTGGTACAGGCGGTCATATTTTTCCGGCTATCGCAATTGCAAATGCGTTAAAAAAAATGAATTCGGCAAGTGAGTTTTTATTTGTCGGCGCCTTAGGTAGAATGGAAATGGAAAAAGTGCCATCTGCAGGGTATAAGATTGAAGGATTAAACATAAGTGGTATTCAAAGAAAATTCAGTTTGAAAAATTTTCTGCTGCCAGTTAAAATTATTAAAAGTGTTTTGAAAGCAAAATCTATAATTAAAAATTTTTCTCCTGATGTAGCAATCGGCGTGGGCGGATATGCCAGCGGCCCACTACTTTATGCTGCAACATCCATGAATATTCCTGCATTGATACAGGAACAGAATTCTTTTGCCGGAATTACAAATAAAATTCTTTCAAAACGAGTTCAGAAAATTTGTGTAGCATTCGAAAATATGTCAAGTTTCTTTCCTGAAATGAAAATAGTAATGACAGGAAACCCTGTAAGAGATGATATGGTAAGAATTGAAGGGAAAAAACAGGAAGCAATTAATTTTTTTGGACTTGACCCCTATAAAAAAACAGTTCTTGTTATTGGCGGCAGCCTCGGAGCCCGAACTATTAATGAATCTATCGAGGCAGGCTTGCAGAAAATTAATGACAGTGGTATTCAACTTATCTGGCAAACAGGTAAAACTTTTGGCCCCAAAGCAATGAAACTAATAACTTCTCTTAATACTAAGAATATAGTCACTTTTGAATTTATACAAAGAATGGATTATGCATTTGCAGTAGCTGATGTAATTATTTCCCGTGCCGGCGCTAGTTCTGTTTCTGAACTTGCTCTCATAGGAAAACCGATTGTTTTAGTTCCCTCCCCAAATGTTGCTGAAGACCATCAGACAAAAAATGCAATGGCTTTTGTTAAAAAAAATGCAGCAATACTGGTAGCAGATGATGAAGCAAAAAAAGATTTGATTAACAAAACGTTTGAAATAATTAATAATGATACTTTACAAAAATCCTTAAGTGAAAATATCAGAAAACTTGCCATCAATGATTCAGCAGATAAAATTGCAAATGAAGTATATAAAATTGCGAAATAATTATTAAAAGAATATTTACAAAAAAACCAAATTTCTTTTTTAAAAGAGCTCATTAATAAATAGAACAAAGTGAATTTCTCCCAGTTCAAAAATATTTTTTTCATCGGTATCGGTGGTATCGGTATGTCTGCTCTTGCCAGATATTTTAATGCAAGCGGGAAAAAAGTATCCGGTTATGATAAAACAAGTACACCATTAACAGAAGAGCTGAGAAAAGAAGGAATCAAAATTCATTTTAAGGATGACATTAAACTTATAGGCGAAGAAATTATTAAAGGAGAGACTAATGAATCACTCATCATTTATACTCCTGCAATTCCATCAGCGCATTCAGAGCTAAATTATTTTATTTCTAACGGTTTCAATATTAAGAAACGATCAGAAGTTTTGGGAATGATCACCGGGAATATGTTTACAATTGCAGTAGCAGGTACCCATGGAAAAACAACAACATCTTCCATGATAGCTCATATCTTGAAATCTTCAGGTATAAATTGCTTTGCTTTCCTGGGTGGAATTGCTAAAAATTATAATTCAAACCTGCTTCTAGGAAATCCTGAATTGTCTGAAAAATATTTTGTTGTCGAAGCGGACGAATATGATCGATCATTTCTTTCATTGAAACCAACGATTTCAGTCATTACATCCATGGATGCCGATCACCTCGACATTTACGGAAGCGAAAATTATATGATAGAATCGTATAGAATGTTTGCACAGAATTTAAAGAGCGGCGGTAAGCTTATTTATAAAAAGGGACTTCCGGTTGATGATTTAAATCTCACTAAAAGTGATTATGATGTAAAAGGAAAGGCTGATTATTCTGCCGAAAATATCCGCATTGGCGAGCATCGTTACCATTTCGATTGGAAAAACAGTACGGTTTTGATTAAAGATATTACGACTGACATGCCCGGTTTGCATAATGTCGAAAATGCTATTGCAGCTATTGCCGTTGCAAGAATGTTAAAAATTTCTGAAGACAAAATAAAAAAAGCGCTTTCAACGTATTCGGGTGTTAATAGGAGATTCGATTATCGTTTGCGAAGTCCTAAAGTAGTTTATATTGATGATTACGCACACCATCCTGAGGAATTGCGTGCTTGTATCTCATCCGTAAGAGAACTTTATCCCGGACGGAAAATTACAGGCATTTTTCAGCCTCATCTTTTCACCAGAACCCGGGATTTTGCTGAAGGTTTTGCAAAAAGTTTATCTATGCTTAATACACTCATACTGCTGGATATCTATCCGGCACGTGAAGAGCCCCTTTCCGGAATTACTTCAGAGATCATTTTTAATAAAGTAAGCACAGCCGATAAAGTACTTTGCCAGAAGGAAAATGTCATCGATGAACTTCGCAAAAGAGAGTGTGACGTGGTACTGACATTAGGTGCCGGGGATATTGATCAGCTTGTAAACCCAATAACTGATTATCTAAAACAACTCAATTAATATGAAACCAGGCCGGCTATTCTTTCGCATTGTTGCAACGTGTCTTATTGTAATTGCTTTTATCGTTTCAGTGGGATTTGCCTCTCATAAGCAAGCATTAATGCCTTGTTCAAAGATATTAATTAGTATAGATGACAGTATTGGAACCGGCTTTGTTGATGAACCGGATATTCGGCAGATTATACAAAATAAATTTGGTTCTCTCGAAGGAAAACCAATAGCTTCTATTAACATTTCTCTGTTGGAAAAAATCATTAATACCAACCCTTTTATTTACGATGCCGAAGTATTTTCAACCATTGATGGAAAGTTGAATATTGAGGTTAAACAGCGAATTCCGGTGCTTCGAGTAATCAATTACAATAATGAAAGTTTCTATGTCGACAAAGAAGGAATATTTATGCCACCATCTGAAAAGTTTACTGCCAGGGTTCCGGTTGCCAATGGTTTTATTTTCGACATGGAATCAGAAAAAAAAATTAGAGTTTTAAATGAATCAGAAGCAACAGACACGTCAAAATCACCTTCTAAAATTGCACAATTGTTTCATATCATATCATTTGCAAACAGGAGTAGTTTCTGGAATGCAATCGTTGAACAACTTTATGTAAATGCAGAAGGAGATATAGAAATGATTCCAAGAATAGGAAGTCATACTGTAATTTTTGGAGATGATAGATTTCTTGAAGAAAAATTCAAAAAATTGCTTGTCTTTTATCGTGAAGGGTTAAATAAAAAAGGCTGGAATAAATACAGTACAATTAATTTAAAATATAAAGACCAGGTTGTCTGTACAAAAAAATAATATGGAAAAAGATGAAATAGTTGTCGGACTCGATATCGGCACAACAAAAATATGCACGATCGTTGGCCGGAAAAATGAATTCGGCAAAATCGACATACTCGGTTATGGAAAATATGAATCACACGGTGTAACCCGGGGTGTAGTTACAAATATTGTCAATACGATTGAGTCGATAACCAAGTCTGTTAAAGAGGCATCTGAAAAATCAAATGTTGATATCGGATCTGTTTATGTCGGCATTGCCGGTCAACACATTAAAAGCCTTCAGCATCGAGGCATGCGTACACGCGATTCTCTGGATGATGAAATCGCTCAAAGCGATATCGATACCATCGTAGAGGATATGTACAAGTTAGCAATGCCTCCCGGTGAAAAGATTATTCATGTTATACCTCAGGAATATATCATTGATAACGAGCAGGGAATTAAAAACCCAATCGGTATGTCTGGCATTCGGCTGGAAGCAAATTGCCACATAATTACAGGACAGATTACTGCCGCTAAAAACATTTATAAATGTGTTGAACGGGCAAAGCTTATTACGCTTGGTTTATTTCTTGAACCCCTCGCTTCTTCAGAAGCCGTACTTACTGATGAAGAAAAAGAAGCAGGAGTTGTTCTTGTCGACATTGGCGGAGGAACTACGGATATCGCTATTTTTCAGGATGGCATTATAAGGCACACCGCTGTAATTCCGTTCGGTGGGAATGTGATTACCGATGACATTAAAATGGGATGCTCGATTATTCGCATTCAGGCGGAATTGTTAAAAATAAAATTTGGCTCAGCGCTCGCAAGTGAAAATCAGGAAAACGAAATAGTTTCTATACCCGGACTTCGTGGCCGCGAACCACGTGAAATTTCTATCAAAAATCTTGCTCACATCATTCAGGCAAGAATGGAAGAAATTATTGAACATGTTCATTTTGAAATTAAGAATTCAGGTTTCGAAAAGAAACTGATTGCCGGTATCGTCATTACCGGAGGAGGCGCTCAGCTGCGACACATTGTACAGCTTGTAGAATTCATTACAGGAATGGATACCAGGGTAGGATATCCTAACGAGCATCTCGCAAAAGGTTCTGATGAATTAAAAAGCCCGATGTATGCTACCGGTGTCGGTCTTGTTATTAAAGGATTTCAGGAAATGGAGAAACGAAAGAAAGAACCGGTTGAATTATTGGATGATGGCAAGAAGGTACAAACGAAAAAAGTAAAAATTTCTCAAGCAAAAGTTGAACCAAGGCCGTCATTTTTTGAAACTCTTGCGAGTATGTTCAAAGAAGAAAATGATACACGTCTTGATTAATCGGAGAAGGAAATTAAATAAAATAAAACTTAAAAATACTTAACATGGAATTTGATCTATTGAGAGACAGTGAGTCTATAATAAAAGTTATTGGAGTCGGTGGAGGAGGAAGCAATGCCGTTAATCATATGTACCGTCAGGGTATTAAAGGTGTTGAATTTATTGTATGCAATACCGACGCACAGGCTCTGGAAACATCTCCCGTTCCTTACAAAGTCCAACTTGGAAGCAGCCTTACCGAGGGCCGTGGCGCCGGTGCTATTCCTGAAGTCGGTAGAAATGCGGCAATAGAAAATATAGAAGATATCCGAAAAGTTCTACTTTCAAATACCCGAATGGTTTTCATAACCGCAGGAATGGGAGGAGGAACCGGAACAGGAGCTGCGCCTATCATTGCTCAGACTGCCAGAGAAATGGGAATTCTCACAGTTGCAATTGTTACGATGCCTTTCGAATTTGAAGGCAAGAGAAGAAAACAACAAGCCGACGAAGGAATAGAATTGTTGAAACAAAATGTTGATACAATTATCATTATCCGAAACCAAAAACTGCGGGAAATGTTTGGCAACCTGAATCTCTCTGAAGCTTTTGCTCATGCCGATAATATTTTGACTACTGCAGCAAGAGGCATTGCCGAAATAATTACTGTTACCGGTTATATCAATGTGGATTTTGAAGACGTTAAAACTGCTGTTCATAATAGTGGCGTTGCTATCATGGGATCTGCTATTTCTGAAGGAGAAAACCGCGCAACACGTGCTGTTGAATTAGCATTGGCTTCTCCTTTACTCAATGATGATAATATAAAAGGAGCTCGTTTTATTTTGATGAATATTGCTTCCGGTTCTAAAGAAGTAACAATGGACGAAATCGGCGATATCACTGATTATATTCAGGAACAGGCTGGACTTACCGCTGATATTATCTGGGGTAATTGCCATGATGCTGCACTCGGCGAAAAACTTTCTGTAACAATTATTGCAACGGGATTTAAAACCCGTGAAGAACTCGGTTCGGAAATTACCCGTGCAAAAGATAAAGCGAAAACTATTCATTCTCTCAATGAGGAAGTAAAAGTTAAAAAGGAAAATATTGAAAGTAATTCTGTAAAAGATATTATTTTTAATGAACCCGTCTTGAAAAAAGATATTCCCCCTTCACCGATCGCTGATGAAAAGGAGGAGCTGACTTTTGAATTTGCTTTAGGTCAGCCTAAAGAAAATCAGATTATTTCACCGGTCTCTGATACTAAAGAAGAAGAAACTGAAAAGAAGAATTCAGTAGTATATGATCTTTATGATAAAGATTCTTCAGATGATTCAACAGAAGAACAGCTTCGTAAGTCAAGAGAAAGGATTATGAAATTAAAATCTCTTAGCTACAGAATAGGGACGGCAAATATTTCTGATATGGAAAAAGAACCCGCTTACAAACGCAGAAATATTAAATTAGATTCTGTTCCTCATTCAAGTGAATCCAATGTTTCCCGGTATACATTAAGTAATGAAGAAGAAAAGAAATCCGAACTTCGTCAGAATAATTCTTTCCTGCATGATAATGTGGATTAAAGGAAAAGTGAAATAAATATAGTTTCATGTTAAGTTTAGTATTAGCCCTCCAAACGAGGGCTTTTTTATTGAAAATTGATTTTTTTTACAAACAACCATTGTAAGAAAATTTTTTATATTTTTGGATTCGTCTCCCAAATGCTTTCGGGAACAATCTTAATCTTCAATATAAAATGTCTTTAGAGGAAACAATTAATACCGACATCAAATCCGCAATGCTCAGTAAAAATGATGCTGCCTTAAGAAGTTTGCGTGCAATTAAGCAAGTTATATTAATGGCGAAAACTTCAGGAAGCGGAAATATATCATCCGAAGATGAAATAAAAATGGTTCAAAAGCTTATCAAGCAAAGAAAAGAATCTGTTGAAATATATAAACAACAAAACAGAGAGGATCTCGCTAAAACGGAATTGGAGGAAATTGCAGTCATTGAAAAGTATCTCCCAAAGCAAATTAGTGAAGAAGAAATACGAACTCAATTAAAAGCATTAATTGATCAAAATAATGCAAAAGGTCCCGCTGATTTAGGCCGGCTTATGGGAATTGCATCGAAACATTTTGCAGGAAAAGCAGATAATAAAGTAGTCTCTATGTTTTTAAAGCAAATGTTGGGTTAAAATTTTTTAATGAATTCTTGGATAGAATAGATATTATTTTACCTTTGACCACTTAACATCCGCATTTCCAATCTAATTACTCTCAATGGCAGTTGATTTTGCGGATGCAACTGTCCCTTGTGAAACTTCAATAATTTATTACCACAATGAAAACCGGTAAAGTTAAATTTTTCAATGAATCTAAAGGATTTGGATTCATTGTAACTGATGATGACCAAGCTGAAGTGTTTGTACATCACAGCGGTCTTATCGAAAAAATTCGTGAGAACGATAGTGTAGAATTTGAATTGATCGACGGAAAAAAAGGCCAAAACGCTGTTAATGTCCGAAAAATACAGTAAGAACAAAAATCTACAGTATTTAGAAGAGAACCAAAAGGTTCTCTTTTTTTTTGGAACAAAAATTAAGTGATTATTCTTTTTAAATTTATCAATGATTTTTTAAAAATTACATTTTAAATAATGAGTTGTATTTTATAATTTGTAATCTTCATTCTCTTAAATTTAGTCAAAAAAATATGATGCTAAGAAAAATATTATTATCAATGGTCATATTATCGAGTGCATACTCAATTAATTCTAATGCTCAGAGTTCTTCCGAAAACCTTCCTCTAATTCCCTTTCCTTTTAAAATACAGCATGGCCAAGGTAATTTCGTAATTGATTCTCTAACTACAATTAATTATAATGAAGATGAAAATGTTTCTGATATTAATATTTTAATTGATTACATAAATATTAAATATGGAATCCTATTAACATCAAAAAAATACTCCGGACAAAACAAACAACAGATAAATATTATAAATTCTTCTGATTTAGAATCTGATTCTTATCGGTTAAAAATTGATTCAGATGAAATATTAATTGGAGCCGGAAAAAATTCCGGAGTTTTTTATGCTCTTCAGACTCTTAGGGAATTGTTGCCTGATAGTGTTACAAAAGTTTTAAGGGTGCCCCAATTATTAATCGAAGACAAACCCCGTTTCAAATACCGAGGTATGCATCTCGATGTTGCACGACATTTTTTTACTGTGGATGAAGTAAAAAAATATCTTGATTACCTCGCTTTATATAAGATGAATTACTTTCACTGGCATCTTACCGATGATCAGGGTTGGCGCATTGAAATAAAAAAATATCCCCTGCTCCAAAAAATCGGTGCCTGGCGAAGTGGTACACTCATCGGTCATCTCGGCGATCAACCGGAAAAATACGATTCAGTAAGATATGGTGGGTATTACACACAGGAAGAAATAAAAGATGTTGTTGATTATGCAGCTAAGCGACACATCACTATCATTCCCGAAATCGAAATGCCCGGACATGCACTTGCAGCACTTGCAGCTTATCCTGAATTTTCATGTACCGGAGAACTCATGGAAGTTGGGAAAACCTGGGGTGTTTTTAAAGATGTATTCTGTCCTAAAGAAGAAACATTTATTTTTCTGCAAAATATACTCGATGAAGTATGCGAATTATTCCCGGGAAAATATATTCATATCGGTGGTGATGAATGTCCGAAAGACCGATGGAAAAATTGCTCATCTTGTCAGGAACTTATTAAAAAAGAAAATTTGGGTGACGAAAATGGTTTGCAAAATTATTTTACCAATCGCATTGTTTCTTATCTGAAAAATAAAAATAAAATAGCAATAGGGTGGGATGAAATTCTGGAAAAGGATATTGATAAGGATGCAGTAATTATGTCTTGGCGTGGTTACAAAGGAGGAGCAGATGCAGCTATTAAAGGTCATGATGCAATTATGTCTCCCGCAAGCCATTGTTATTTTGATATGTATCAGTCAAGATTTTCAGATGGACGTATTGCGATCGGAGGTTATCTGCCGGTAGAACAGGTTTATGGTTTTGAACCGGTTCCTGATATATTAAATGAAAGTCAGGCTCAGCATATAATAGGTGCACAGGGGAATGTTTGGACAGAATACATTACCAATGAAGAGCGTTTACAGGAAATGATTTTCCCCCGAATGGCAGCTTTGGCAGAGGTATTGTGGTCACCCAAAGAGAAAAGAGATTTTAAGAATTTTTCTTCAAGGCTTGTTTCACATTTCAAATTATTAGACTTTTTAAATTTGAAATATTCAACGGCACTGTATGATATAAATTCTAAAGTAACTCCAAATGGAAAAAACGGGATTTACCTTGAACTTTTTTCGAACTATACTAACGGACAAATTTATTATACTTTAAATGCAGCCGATCCTTCAAAAAATTATACGCCTTATACGGAAAAAATATTAATAGACCATTCTCTGGCAATTCAGGCTTTTGTTTTCGAAGATGAAAAAATAAAAGGAAAAATATTTTCTCAGGTATTTTACATTAACAAAGCGACAGGTAAGGAAGTTGTATTAAAAAATCAACCTCACGAAGAATATAGCAGGGGAGGAGCCTTTTCACTTGTCGATGGAGTTACAGGTAATTTACCATGGATACCATCCGAATGGCTTGGTTTCTCCGGAAAAGATTTGGATGCAACAATTGATCTGGATTCCTTACAAACTGTTACTCATGTAGAAGTGGACGTTTTAAAAGATGAAGCCGGAAAAATATTTTTACCGAAAGAAATTAATGTTTTTGTAAGTATCAACGACATAGATTTTAAATTAGCAGGTAAACTAGATTCTACAAAT
>JANLOW010000366.1:0-6575 GCA_031366785.1 Bacteroidota bacterium
AGTTGTTGATTGTAAAGGCTGTTTTCACTTTCTTTTAAACACCATTTTCTTGAATGTTTAGTAAGCGAATATATTCCCTTTGAATAGGTAAAATATCCGGTGGAGATTAATACATTTAGTAAACTCTTTAAAGCCCTTTGATCAAGTTGAGTATATTCTGCAGCTTGTTCTAAATTTTTCGAACCGTCTTTAAATGCTTCAAATACATTCAAGGAAAAAGCTTCTAAAATAGCTTTTGAAAGCATAAAACAGATGTGAGTATGTGCAAGAGGAACAGGAACGAGATCTGCTTTTAATGCAAACCATTCCAATATATTTTGGGGTATAGGTGCTAATTTCATTTTGATTATTTATTAATGGTTATTTGTTAATTGTAATAATTGTCACTGTTTTATTAATAACTATTAAATAATAACCATACTCAATGTAATTCAATTGTTTCCACTTCAGGAATATTTTTTAATAATAACTCAATGTGTTTTATTTTTGCTTTGACTTTGAAGTCGTGAATTATTTCTAAAATATCATAATCAATATAAATGCTATTCGTTCCGATTATTTCAAGAATAGAATATGGCGGAATTGAATCCAAAAAAAGGTTTAATTTTTTTTTATTCAAGAAACTTACATTTAATGCGAGATGAATTGTAAATTGTTTTATACGTCCTTTTTCCTGTTCTTTAACTACAAATCCTGCTCTGTAAGTATGTTTGATGATAAAGTAAATTGCATAAGCAATGCCAATTAAAACACCGGTTAATAGGTTGGTAAATAAAATAGAAAGTACTGTTACAATAAAAGGCAGAAATTGTTCCCGTCCTTGTTTATAAACAGCGTATATCATGGAAGGTTTTGCCAGATTGTAACCTGTTCGGATTAAAATTACGGCAAGTACACAATAAGGAATGAGATTAATAAAAGGTAATGCAAAAAGAATGGCAAGCAACAGCCAGACACCATGAGCAAAGGAAGATATTCTTGTTTTTCCTCCTGCTTCGGCATTAGCAGAGCTTCGGACAATAACTGCTGTAATAGGTATTCCGCCAATTAATCCACTCAGAAAATTACCCGTTCCTTGAGCAATGAGTTCTCTGTTTTGAGGTGTTATCCTGTTATAAGGATCTATTTTATCTATAGCTTCTATACTTAATAATGTTTCGAGTGTGGCGATAAAACATATTACTATTGCATTTTTCCAGATATGTACATCATTAAATATTGAATTGAAATCAGGAAATTTTACTTGTGAAAAAAGGTTGCCGGAAATTCGCACAAATTGCGAATCGCTTAATTGAATAGAAGGAATAAAATTTCCGAATACAATTGCTAATAGAACTCCAAATAAAACTGTTACGAATGAAGCCGGGAGATAGTTTAATTTTTTTGCAAACGTTTTCCAGAGAATTAATACTCCCAAAGATGATAAAGCAATAATAATAGCTCCTGCCGAAATACTGTAATACAAATGATTTATTTGTTCAAATCCATGATGAAAGGTGATGATGTTAAATAATTCCGTCTTCCAAAAATCCGGTTGGTCATAACCAATTAACAATGGAATTTGTTTTGATATTAAAATAATTCCTATGGCTGCCAGCATTCCTTTTATTACTGAGGAAGGAATAAAATGTGTAAAGCCTCCAAGTTTAAGAATACCAAGTAATATTTGTAACAGTCCGGCAATGGTAACGGAAAGAAAGAAAATTTCCATGCCACCGAGTTGTACGATGGCGGCAGCACTTACAGCAGTCAATCCCGCCGCCGGACCGCTAACACTCAATTGAGATCTGCTAATCAGAGATACAACAATCCCTCCAATAATTCCTGCTATTAGCCCGCTATAAACGGGAGTTCCCGAAGCAAGCGATATTCCCAAGCAGAGTGGAAGAGCAACAAAAAAAACAGTTATACTAGCTCTGAAATCATACTTAAGAAATGAAAGCAGGTAAAACGTTATCTTTTTATTATTTAATAACATAATTTTATTTATCCATTAAAATTATGCTTTGATATTTTCTATTTCTCCTGCCAAATCAAAATCTTTATCAGTTACACCACCTGCATCATGTGTAGATAATTTTATCACCAATTTATTATACACATTTGTCCATTCCGGGTGATGATTTTTTGATTCGCAAATAAAACTCACTCTCACCATAAAACTTATTGCCTCCTGAAAATTTTTAAATGTATATTTTTTTTCGATAGAATTGTCTATAAATTTCCAGTCTTTTAGTAAAGAAAGTTTTTCTTTTGATGAATCTAAATTGTAAATATTCATGGTTGTTTAATTATTTGTTTAATTTTTCATTGTAAAAAGTCTAATTATTTAGTTCGAACATAATAATGTGAAATATTCTTTTTTCCTGTTTGCCTTTCATCTATTTCTATTCGAGGAATACTTTTAATAAGATCAATTAATTTTTTATGTCCGTAATTTCGCGGATCAAAATCAGGTTGTTTTTTAAGAATGTGATTTCCGAGTACTCCTAAAAATACCCATCCGTCTTCTTCATCTATATCATTTATACTATCTGTGATTAGTTTAATTAAATCTCTGTTGACTGATGCAACAACAGCATTTGGTTTTTTTATATTTTCTTTTGCATTTGTTTTAGAAGTTAATAAGATCTTCTCTTCTTTTTTTAATATCTCTATGTAAATAAATTTATTACATGAGGCAATAAATGGCGCAGGAGTTTTCTTTTCTCCGATTCCAAATACTTTCATTCCTGCTTCACGTAAACGGGTTGCGAGTCTCGTAAAGTCACTGTCGCTGGAAACAATACAAAAACCATCAACGCCTCCAGTATATAAGATATCCATGGCATCAATAATCAGTGCAGAGTCTGATGAGTTTTTTCCTGTCGTATAACTATATTGTTGAATGGGTGTGATAGCATTTTCCAATAAAACTGTCTTCCATCCGGATAATGTTGGTCTGGTCCAGTCGCCATATATTCTTTTAAAAGTTGGTGTACCGTATTTGGCAATTTCCTCTAGCATTCCTCTAACATTTGAATAAGGAACATTATCTGCATCTATTAGTACTGCGAGTTTTAGTTCTTTGATTGTTTCCATAATTTTTGTATTTTAAATTTAAATAAGAAAAATATTTAAATTATTTAGTTCTAACTTTAAAACGGTAATGTAAAAGTATACAGTATTAATGCAAAAGCAATTTATTATTTAACAGTGTCCGTATATTAAAACAAAACCCTGTCAAAATAGACAGGGTTTTAATCATTTATATTAAAAAATTATCTTAAGAGATACATTTTTCCCCATCCTTTCTTGAAAAATTTATCAATATCAGTTTCTCTGCGTTCAATCGAATTGCCATGTAAATCTGTAGCAACGTGGTATAGGTATAGTCCATTAGCGAGTTGATCGCCATATTCATCTCTGCCATCCCAGGCATAATTTGTAATATTTCTTCCAACATGTATATTCCCTAATTCATTCTGCATAATCTCACGAACAATTTTTCCCGTTACTGTCATAATTTGTATTTTCATTCCGGTAGGTATTTCATTTCCCGTTAACGTAAATACAAAACGGGTAGAAGTGGAGAATGGATTAGGATAATTTAATATTTCAGTAATCGTCGATTTGTTTATTATTTCGAAAGTAATTTTGTAACGATATTTTCCCGATTCATTATTACTTCTGTCTGTCGCTTCTACTTCAATCGTATAAATTCCATCTTCATGTAGAGTAGGATTCCAATCAATGCGGCAACTGTTCTTTGGAAGTACGGCAGGCGTAAATCTCATCAACTGTCCGAAAGCAGGTTGATTCCATTGTATTTGCTGTGATACATTTGAATTTGGTGGTGTTAAGTAAACTTTGAATTTCGCTGTGTCATTCAATGCAAGGAAACGATTTTCATCATGCAGTTGTACAGTAATTTGTGGTTTTCCTGAAATTAAATCACCATTTAAAATATGAACACCATCAAATGTTACATCTAGAATCGGATTTATTTTATCACGATCAATGTTAAATTTCATTTCAGCAAAATTATTGAAATGATATTTTTCAGGCTGATGGATGTATCGTGGATCAATAAATGGATTAGCCTCTACCCACAAACTGTTTTCTCCTGCAAAGCCAAATGTTGAATCGATTATAATACTTGCGTCCAGGAATTGACTAGTGCGTAATGAATCTAATTTGATAATGGGAAAGGTATGCTTCACACGATTATCATCATATAAAAAGAATGAAACACCTAAGCTATCCATCGGAAGGTTGCTGATATTTTCTATTGCAATCGACATCTTTAATGTATCTCCCTCTTGCAATGGGTTTTCGTGAAAACTAAATGTTCTGTTTGGATTAACAGCACATTCAGGAACTTCATCGTAATATATTCTCCAAAAAGTCATTTGTGCCGGGGTCCTAAGAGAATCATCCTGGACAAATGTTTGAAGTTTTAAATACGGATACTGAATTGCAGAAATCCAACTTAATGTTGTATCATTTCCAGAAGAATATTGAATTCCTCTTGCAAGTGTATCCCATTTATTTGTTGTGACATTTAGTCCATATATATTTACATGTACAATATCAGCCAATGGCTGTGATTCAAAAGGATGTTGATTCCAGTGAAGTGATTCCCATCGCAATGACGGACCAACCAAAACGGAATTAATATTTCCTCTGTTCCATTTGCTCTGAAGCAAAGTATTTTGAGTTAAGGTATCTCCTTGAGTGGTTCCATGAATTTCTTGTTTTGTACCGGGAAAATTTTTACGTAAGAAATAAATGTAAGGCAGATTATCCTGAAGCAATCCTGTATTAAATCCAAGACTGGTTAAAGCAGAAGTGAATGAAGGATTAGCTGATGAATATGGATACGTAAACCAAGAATACATTAAAATATAATTTCCGTTTGGAACTTTGTTAATTAATGAATTTAAACTATCCATTTGAACTGGATCATAATATCGAAAAATGAAAAAGTTTTCCGGTCTTGTTCTGTTGCAACCTGAAATAAAACCTCGAGCATCTAAACCGCATGTTCCACTTGTTAACGTAAAATTATTTGCTTGACCGAAAAAATTTCCACACGTTGTCCAAGGATCTAATGATATAGAATCAAGAATTGCTACCATTACAGCCGGTGTATTCTGGCAACCATCATATTCAACAGGAGAATTATTAAAATAATATCCAATTTCATTAGTTTGCGAGAGCGAGGTAGGATTTCCTATGGTAAGGATTCGTAACGACTTTAGATTATTGACAAATTCAAATTTTCTTCCTACTGTATCGTACCGAACGTTTTCATAATTATCACTCTTAAACTGATGGAAATGAGATTGTGCCCATCCAGTTTTTCCCGGAATATAAATGAATGAACTTTGCTGCCAGTGAAAATTTACTGTATCAAATTGGATAGAATCATTAGCTACTCTCCAAAAATAAACAGTACTATCTATTAAACTATAATTTGAAGGACCCCAGGAGATAATTCCGCCGCTATTACTAACGGTTGAGAATCGAAATAAGGGACTTGTTTGCATTCCGGGTATGACATCTTTCAGATTCAAATCAATAGTATCGATCTGAAAAACATAGGACGCCATTCCTGCCAGTGGATTTGCCGTACTTGCTTTGAGAGTAACTGTATTGTAAGGATGAATGGCATAATCAGGTGGATAAACTGGAATAATATCTTTAGAGATTATAAAGAAATCCAGAGTAGTGGTATTGTTAAAATAATTTTCATATTCATCTACAGAGTCAGGCAAATCAATTTCAACTTTAAGTTTGTTTACTCCGGCACCTGAAAATCCTCCTGTATTTATAGTTACTCTGAGTTCATCAGAGTAATAACATCTGCCTCGTTTAAAAATGTAAACCGAATCCAATCCATTAGAATAGGTATGTGTTATTTTCACGATGAAAGAATCCTGAACAGCTTTTCCCAGATTTCGCGTAGTAATACTTACTGAAAAAGTATCAAGATCTGTTGTAATCGTTGATGGTGTAAAATGAATATTCGACTCATCGATTGCATAATCCGGTTTAATAAATGAATTTAAGCGAATCGCTGGATCACCTTGCAATGACATCTCACTTGAAACTTGTTTTTCTCCATCCCCATTACTTATCTGAATTTCCTGAACGGCTTTTTGCATCAGTTGTCCGACAGTTGCACCGTAATCATAATAAGAAGCCTGCTCAAAAAATGCTTTCGAATATTCAAATAGGAAATATGGAATACCTAAACCAACACTGGCAAGAAATCCAATTGCTGCTTTTCCGGGTTCAAGCACAAATTTTTCGCTTACACTTTTTTGTGTCGTGTGAAAGTCTCCAGCAAAACAAGAGTTGGCAACTACTAAAGGATATTTTCCATGATTCCCGTATTGTGAAGGTTCGTCTGTACTTGCATCAAATCCTGAACCACTGGCATGTCCAAAAAATGCCATAATAGCAACACCTGAATCAATCTGTGCCTGAAGCGTATCCGATAAATTAATTTGGATTGGATCATTATTGAATTTCCTGTATGTTGTTACACGACCGCCAAAAAGACTATCCTCCATAATATTTTCAAACTG